>JACQSP010000043.1 GCA_016205905.1 Candidatus Woesearchaeota archaeon | reverse complement strand
TACTCTATTGTATATATTATAGAAAGATACTATATAATAAAGAATATATAAACTTTTTCAAAAGAAGTAAGCTGTGTAGTGTCTAAAATTATTTTTACATACCAAAAAACATATAAATCTCCTTGTATCAGAAAATATTACAATGAAACTTCAGCTTAAAAAAAAGGTGAAAAATCCCACAATAATAGAAGGATTTCCTGGATTTGGTTTAGTCGGAACAATTGCAACAGAATATCTTCTTGAGCATCTTGAATGCGAGCAGATTGGCAAATATTGGTTTGAAGATCTGCCTGCAACAATTGCAATACATTCTAGCAAGGTTGTTGACCCGATCGGCATTTTCTACAACAAGAAATATAATCTTGTCATTGTTCATGCCATACTTACAACAAATAAAATAGAATGGAAAGTTGCTGAAATGATAGAAGATTTGGCTAATCAAACAAAAGCAAAAGAAATCATATGTTTAGAAGGCGTAGGAACTGGTGCTGGTGACGACGAAAATGCACCAAAAGAGCCAAAAGCGTTTTATTATACCAAAGATATTAAGAAAGACGGAATTCTGAAAAAATATGCGCAAAAATTAAATGAAGGGATTATTGTCGGCGCAACATCTGCATTATTATTAAAAAGTACAAGAAATATTACTGCTTTGTTCGCAGATACACACAGCCAACTGCCTGATTCAAAGGCAGCTGCAAAATTAATTACACTGTTAGATAATTATATAAGCCTAAATATTGATCCAAAGCCGCTTCTTGAAACAGCAAAAAGATTTGAGGAGAAATTAAAAACAATCCTTGAGCAGGGCAACAAAACACAGGAAGAGATAAAAAAGAAGCAGCTAAGTTATGTGGGGTAAGTGTTTTTCTTTTTATTATTGTGTATATTTAAAGTTAAGTACATCTAATTATAAATAGTAATTCATAATTATAAAGCAAAATCACCTGTTAGTTTTACATTAAATTAGGAATAAACATTTAATAACTATTTTAGTTAAATTTTATTTCAAAAACTTATAATTTAGCATCTAAATTTCCATGGGACACAAAATGTTTTAAATCCCACCACAAAAATCTGGCTAACGCAGTATCTTTTGTTGCTCCACTTAAAGAAGTTAATAAATTCTCTTTTATAGAATCCCTTGAACGCTCAAAAGATTCTTTTATAGTATTGCCTTTTAATAAAGAGATTACAAATTGTTGAGATGGTTCTAAAAATAATTTAGCTGTTTCATCTTGTAGCGGCCTAGAAAGGTTATTAGGTTCATAAACAAAAATAAAATCTTCATCATAACCAGTATAATTTATTGCTCCTGATTCTATACTTTTTGGGCATAATTGTTTTGCGGATTTACAAGAAACGGCATAAGTAATCTTTGATTTTAATAAGGCTTCATTTTCTCCAGAGATAATTAATGGTTGATTATTATGCCCTGCAACAAGTTGATAGTCTCCATGGCCATTTAATAATACAAGAATGCAAGGTGATTTTTTAAGCCGACTTTCAACTTCTATCTTATTAGCTTTGTCACGATGAAGGTCAAAAATTTTGATATTTTTATTGTTAGCAAAGGTTATAATATTTTCACTCCATTTTGACAGATAATAGGTTGTATCATCGTGTTCCGGTCTAGTAATTAAACAGGCAGTAATCATATAACTATACCCTCTTTTAATGCACGCAAGAATTCTAATTCCACTTCCACAAGCTTCTTACCAATTTCATCATCTTTTTTTACATGCTCTACTAATTCCTCTTTACTAAATTCACCAAATGAGCCTATTGAAATCTTCTTATCTGAAGGAAGAGTTTCTAGCCTAATAATAACTAGCTCTTTAATCTCTTGAGGAATTTTGGTTTGGGCATTCATATTATTTTCAGCTCTTCTAGTTTTTTCAATATTCTATCTGATTTAACAGCATTATTAAAGACTTCTACATAAACTGCATTCCATGTAAGAGGTTCTTTGTCTATAACAATAATAATCTCTTTTCTAAGACTAAGTGGAAGATTGGCATATATTTTTATAAACCTTTCTTTTAAGGACATATTTTGAAGATTATGGTTATTGTTTATATAAATCTTTCTGTAAAGAAACAGGAAATCACACAAATAAATTTGTTTGTTTCAAAAGAAGTGTTATCTTCACAATTATTTTGTATAATTTGCTTTCAAAATTTACTTCACAAGCAATTTATCATATTTTCTCAAGTCAGGAGTTATAAGGTAAGGCACATATAAACTGCTGTCACTTTTGCTCGATGTATAATACCTGTGCAGAAGATTTGCAATTCTGTCTGCAAGATTCACTACTTCAAATTTAGTGTCATTCTGCGCATCTGAATTTATATGCGGCGTCGATGACAAAAGTTGCCTGAGTTTTCTTAAATCCTCTTCCCGTAATGGGCCGTCAATTATAACCCTTTCTAAGATAACCTTTTCTAAATCACCAACATTCTCTCCTGAAAAACCAGCTATTAATTCTGAATAAGCTATCAATCGGATATTATGCGGGCCAAATATTCTTTTATAATCTTCGGGAATAAGAAGATGTTTGAATTGTCTGCCACCTAATTCTGAGAAAACATTGCCATTGTTTCTTCGTTTTGGCAAAATTTCTGTTGATTCTTTAATATCTTGGGGAAATTGAGAATAAACACCAACATAAATTTCTGGAAATCTTCCATGATTAGATTCATCAATGCCAAGATATGCTTTATCAGCCATTCATTTCACATCAGTTATATTCTGTTTTCTGTTGATTATTGTGTTTGTTCATTAGATTGCTTTTTTTCATTATTATTGTGTTTTTTGTAAGATTATATTGTAAGATTATCTTAAGATTTACACAAGAAGTTAAGAATGGGTTTATTAAGATTATTGAAGTGAAAGATAGTAATTAGAAAACATTATTAGTCTTTGTTTAGTTCCATGGACGCAGTCCATAAGTTCACTATGATACAACTGTTATTCGTTCTTCGCTATTTGTTATTCGTAACAAAGAACGAATAACTAATAATTATTCATGAGACTGTGGACTGCGTCCCACAAACTAGTTGTGAGCTGAAAAAAGATATCAAGAAATACCTTAATTTAGGTCATTTACTATATATAATGGCGGACTTTAATATTCGTATTAATTTTGTTATTGCAGATTAAATTAATAATTAATATTAGGTCTTATTTAATCCTGCAAGATTGTAAATTTAACCTATATAGATAAGTTGAGTTAAATTTACAATAAAGTCCGCGAATAGCTAACGAACTGAAACTATTTATCAATATTGTTCAGTTCGTTCAATGATAGCAAACACAACGAATTATTATTAAAGGTTACTGTGTTTGCTACATATAGTCACGGTTATTTACATACGATTATTAATGTCCGTGACTATACATCTTGCTTATGTTCAGCTGATAAATCTTCTCTATTTGTGTTTTCATGTGTATTTTCATTTGTGTTCTCGTCTTCCCTCTGATTCATTTCCGCTGCCTTCTCCATTGCTTTCTCTGCTGCCTTCTCGCTAATTTTATCGCTTATCTTCTCGTTCTTCAGCAATTTTTGCAGTTCTACAACATATTTTTGCGTTTCGTCGAGATGAAGGTGAACTTTTCTCCTTGCTCTTTCAAATGCCTGTTCAATTGTTGAGCCATTTAGTTTGTATCCAATAATGACTTTGTTCCAGGGATCAATGTAACTTGTTTTTGAAATCAAGTCTAATTCTAACCATCTTCTCAGGTATTCATACATTGTTTGTCTTGTAATACCGGCGTGAAGAGCCATTTCTTCAACTGCCATGATAGCTTTTTTAGGATCTTTTTCTCTAGTAGCTGTTTTGCTTTTTTCGTATAGTTCAATAAGAACGCGGTGCATCTTTTCAGTGCTGCCTTTTTTTCTTGGCATTAAACCTAATCGTTGTATAAGGACATCTGCTAATTCATCAGAGGTTGCATTTAGCTCTGGCTCAATGTTTGTTAAGATGTATTTTGTAGACATGGTTTCACCTCAATGATAATATTTGTATTTGTTTAGCTGGTTAATGTTTTTTGACTGCTCACAATCCGTACTGGGGACGAAGTCCACCGTTTCATGAAAAAAAACTGTTTGCCGCATAATAACTGTTAGTCGTTTGTCGTTAGTCGTAAACAAAAAACGTAAAAAACAGCTGACGACAAACGACCTACGACTAACGACTTACTAATTTATCTTAGTGAACTGGTTGGACATGCCAGGAACGAAACAAATACGACTATTTTCCTTTAAACATTATCACATTTTCCCTTTTTAAAGTTTCACATGATTCCGAATGCATTCGGCAAAAACTGACAAAAAGGTTTAAGAAATGAGCATGATGTTTTGGTATGAACGATTGATTTGATTGTGTTGGGGTTATTGTTAATATTCATCCCGATTATAAGATTAACCACTGACAGATAGTATCGAAATAGAAAGGTTTATATATTAATTAATTGACCCTGTGGTTATTATGGCAAAACCAACACTTGAAAGAATAATCAGCGCATTAGTTAAACCTATTATCGGACTTGGAATAATGGGCACTATACTCGCATTTGATCCAAGTTCTGCTAATGCCCAAACAACACCTACAACATCTAATAGTTCAGATGCAACTAGTTCAAGTGTAATTAGTCCAGATGCACAATCAACTGAGATGGATACTTCTGGTAACCCTAATACTTCTACAACAAATTCTACAGATACAGCTGATGCTGAAGGCACACCTGATGCTGATGCAGATTCTTTTGAAGCTCTTGAAGCTAATGCAAGAGAAAACTGTAAAAATACAACACTTGAACTGAAACTACAATCAGTAGAACAATATGTAAAAAATGAAGGAAGAAATAAGAAAGAATCCACAGAATTATCAAGATTCTTAAAAAAAACAGAGATTAAAGTATGCAGTGATAAAGAATTTACAGATGATTTAAACAGAGTATATGAACAATTGAATAAAACAATTGGTTTTGTTTCTGAAGTAAAATATGAATCAGATTCTAGAATAGATATTGATTATGTTACCAAGAATTATGAAACATTAAAAAAGATATTGAAAGAAGCATCACCTGCGCAAATCCGACATAATTTAGATTATTTTCAAAAATTGTTTTCAAAAGATAAAAAAAAGCTTGCTTTGAACTTCTTAAAAAAGCATCCCGATGATGCGTTAGCCTTATGTTTGGGTGAAGCGCCTGAAAAATATATTCCTGCACTAAAAAAAATGATTGGCAAAACAGATGGAACCTCTGTATATATAGCAATGATTGGGCTATTTTCAGATCCAGCTAATATGAGTGATATTTCTTATCGCTTATCCGCATTAAAAAGAAAAGGATTCAAGAATGTTTCTGAAACAGAAATTTCTGATTTATTGAGAGGACGTAATTTTAAGAGAATCGAAACTCTAAGCAAACCTGCATTACTTTACGATAATTTAGGAATTATACAATTTGGATGGTTCTCTACAGAATTATTGGAACGCACAATTTATACAATCGAGCACCCTCAAGAAAAGCCAGCTGCAATTTATGTTCTTACAAGGCAACCAGAGATTAATGGAATGATGGTAACTCCAGAAACAAATGATGATTATGTACTTGGTGAATTAAAGGATTATGCACCTATTGCAATCCAACCAGGAGCAAACAAAAAATTAGGAGAGGTTTTAACATATTTGCACAGAAGAGGAATCAGAGCTAAAAATATAACTTTTCATTTGCATGGTTTACAAGACCAAATGCTCGTAGATGGTTATGGTGATGATTCATATTTAATTTCAAAAGATACAATGAGTGAATGGTTAGAGCCATTAAACCAAATTTTGACAGATGACGCAACAATTATTTTGTCTTCATGCTTAACTGGTAAAGGAGAAGATAATATTGCAAGAGATATTGCACTTGCAACACACAGAAGAACTTATGCGCCTAGTGAAGAAATGATGGCAGGAATGTTTTGGTATGTTTCACCTGATGAAGTATATTTAGGCAGAGCGTATAAAATGGAAGATGAAGATAGAAAAACATTTACTCCGCCAAAAAGAGAGAATAAATTTAGGGGTTTAGCCAGCTCAGCATTTGACAAAGTGATAGATTTAACAAAAAGATATTATTTTCCTAAAGAAGATAAAAAATAAAAGGGAGTACAGAAGTAAAAGAAAAGACATTACAAGAAAAATAAAAATATAATATAATCGAACACAATAAGGATAAAAGAAGTAATAAAAAGAACAATAAAATTTGCAATCACAACATATTATAATTTATCTCGCATATCTATGCATCGTTGGATAATTCATAAAATCAGTTTTCTCAGGTTTAAGTTCTTCTTTTATTTCCACTTTTTGATTCTGGCCCATGAATTCTCTGAGCGGATCAAACATGGACAAACTTTCCAGAAGATGTTTAATATAATCTTTTTTTGAGGTAACGTCAATTCTGTCAAGCATTCCTTTTATTCTCATGCCTCTTACATATGCATCAAGATTGGATTCCTGAGTAATAAATGTTTCAGGCTCAACAAACATACCATCAATTGCATAAGCAAGGAAAGGAAGGCCATGAATAAGGGCGCCGTTAAAACAAGTATCAGCTGTTGTCAAGTAGGGTTTAATGTATTTGTTAACACCGCGCTGGACATTCTGCCAGCCTTCTAATGTTGCAAATGGCGTATGCCCACGCTCCTTTACATCTCTCATGCTTCTTCCCAATAATCTTATATCCTCAGCGTATATTTTATCTTCAAACCCATGAAAGTTTTCTATGTATATTTTATGAATTATACTTTGGTCAAATATCTCAAGCAACGGAGGGAATATACCTAAATGAGAATCAATTATTGCAAGAGTGCCTTTTGGCAGCTCAACTGTTTTAGAAGAGGAGGTTTTTGCAGCGCCAAAATCATAGATAGGCATCTCTGCGGTTCCATCTCTCAATAGTTTATATAAGAATTCTCTTGCACCAGGAATATTAAGGGACATGCTCTGCTCATAATCCGGAGAAGTTCCTCTCACTAAAGGATGCAAATGATAGGGCCAGAAGAAATTATCAAACTGAACTGCCATTGCTCTTGTTCCTTTAACTTGCAGTTTTCTCTCAATCTTTTTTGCAAGCCATGTTTTCCCAGACGAACTTGGGCCTGCAATGACAAGAATTCTGAGGCCAGACTGCACTTTTGAAGAGGTGATTTTTGAGAGCAGTATTTCTGTAAGAGCATCAAGCTGCATTTCATATTTTCTGTTTTGTGCATCAATAAGCTCTTCTAATGTTCCATTTCTTATATGCTCATTAAGCTCGTCGATATTAGAGCAATGCATTTCTCTGTACCATTCACGCTCCCTTGCAACTGTTGCGTCATCAACACCTAATGTACCCTGCTTTGCTCTGCGATACTGTTCTTCTGTCAGCTCTCCTCTTCTAAGAGCATCTTGTATGCTGCTGTATAAATAATAATGATCTACTAATTTATTTAAACCCATATCTCTCATAACATCAGTAACAACATCCTGTATTTGATATATGGTTGGCGGGTTTGGTATATGCGGAAATGCGCCGTTAATTCTGTTAATAATTGCCTTGTAAAGCTCATGCGCAACCTCTTCTACAGAAGTATCTTTTAGGTAAGACAAAGGTGTATTTTCAATTATATCGTCGCCAAATTCCGGAACAGAAGAAAGAGATTTGTAAACTGCAGCAAATATCTTTCTGGCGTCAAAAGTTGTCTGCTGCCGATTGTCTCTCTTTTGAGAATAGATTGGTGTGATTGTTACAGACTTTATTCTTCTTTCTGTACTTGCGGCGTCAGCTAGCCCTAAATCATCTAACGGAGAATCTGTTTTGAATCTAACTCCTTCTTTGAGTATTTGTTTTTCATCAGGCATTGTTACATCACTTTGAATATAGTATAAGGTTAATTATTATAGATTTTATGGATTACTTCGAATTATGAATCAATGTGAATTATGAGTCAATTTGAATTATGAGTCAATTTGAATTATGAATTCATTGAAATTATTAATCAATCTGAGTTATGAACTAAATCTGAATAATAGGAGAAATATAGGTTAATTTAAAAATATTATTGAAAAAAGAGTATTTTTCAGCTGACTTCTTATTTTTCTTAATCTTTCTTCTGCTCACAATCCATTTGTGGGACGCAGTCCACCGTCTCATGAAGAATTAATTTTTTTAAAATAGTCGTATAGAAAACCTAAACTAAAAATAATCATGAGACAGGTGGCTGTGCCCTAAAACTAAACAAGTACAAAAAAGATTATTAAAAAATATAGGCATCGCTTATCCCAATTGCCTCAAGCTGTGGAACATTAACACAATTATTCTATTCATCGGATTTTATCCATTCCACCCTGTGGATTGTCTATGTCAAATTCGTATATTTTATCCTCGATACTTCCTTTGCAATCTATAAGTTTTGCATTGAAAACATAATGTCCACTTTTTATATCAGAATAAGTGAATCTAATTTCAGCAGGATGCCCCTGACAAGCAGAAAAACCAATTGAAGAATAAGTTGGCGTTAACCGTAGCGAAATCTGTGGAAACTGTGGAATCGGTGTCAAATTGGGATTATCAGCAGTGTTGTTTGTAAGACCTATTGAATCTAACCCATCAGGGCCATAAATTCGGATATAAGCACTTCCGCGATTTTCTAAATACCAACTAAGCGCATTATGATATTTTTCAGCAAAAAATTCCTGAAAAAATACCTGTGGTATATATACACCAGCTATACCAGCAAGCATAACAACAGATCGTATTAACCATTTTCCAGAGTTAATTGACTTTTTGATTAATTTATAGTTAAAATCGAACTTTCCTGATTGGATTCCTTCTCTGAATCTTCGCTCGGTTTCATCTGAAACAAGCCGAGGTGAAAATGAAATTGGACTCTCAATAATACTTCCATCGATACTTCCCTCGATAGTTCCATAAAGAAACTCATTAAAGCGTGAACGTCGCCCTTTAATTCTTTTATTCAAGATATCCGCGTAGTGCTGTGCTTCTTTCTCAGTTTCAAACGCAAGGTTAACTTGTTTTGTTGTTCTGATTATTAGATTCACATTTACATTAATAGAACTAATTTCATTGACTTTAGCGAAGTCATCTGTTTTACCAACTGATGTCCTATCAAAGAGATTAATCACGTTAGTGGCATTTCCGTTTCCAGTTACTAGAGTATACAAAGTCATAGAGCGCTGTAATTCCCACGGATTTATATATTTTTCTATTATAACTACTTAATAAGAATAACTAGTTGTTCTGGTAAGCGCATTTGGTTTTTACAGCAAAAAAATCATCTTAAACGAATAAGAGTATAATAAAAATAAAAAATAAAAAAACAAATCAACAAGCTTACGCTTCAATTCCTGCTTCAGCGCTTTCTTCAGCTTCTGCCTGAGATGCTATGTCTTCTGGTGTTGTTTCTGGCAGTTTTCCGTTGTATACTTTTAAGATTTTGGTAATTATCTCTGCCAATGTTTTATGCGCTTCTGTTACTGCATCTCTTGCTTCCTGTAATTTTTTATTGGATTCAACAATTAAGTTATTGAATTCTTCTTGAGTTTCCTTTGTGTCAAATCCTTCTTTTCTTATCTCTGTTGCTTTGTTTTTTATGTCTCTTGATTCAGTGTAAAGAGTTCTTGCTTTTTCTATCTGGCCGCTGAAAGTGTTAATTAAGGCATTAACTTCTTCTGGAATTTCGATTCCTCTAAGTTCAGCACCCTGAAGCATTTGGTCAAGCTTTCTCTCAAGGACATTTGTTCTGACTAATATATCTTTCATCTTATCCTGCATTAATTCAAGTGCCTGTCCTTTTGTAACTAATCTGTATTCTTTCCAAAAGTCCTTAAGCTCGTCTATAACTACTTTTAATTCTTCTTTTGTTGTTGCTGCGTCAACCCTGGCGCGAAGATCATCTAATTTTGCCAAGCCATCTTCAATTTCCTTGACTTTTTGACTTACCTCAGCTTCTGTAAGGGATTCTGAGCTTTTTACTCTTTCCTCTATTGTAGTCAAATGATTTTTCAACATGTCGATTGACCTTAACAAATAATCTTTTGCAGTGTCAACCATTTCTGTTTCAGAGTATTCTTTGCTGCCTTCTTCTTTAAGCTTTTTTAACTCGAGGAATCTTGCTTGTCGGGCTCTCATTTCTTCTAATTCATTCTTATAAGCTTCTTTAGCCCTAAGATATCTCTGTCTTGATTCAGATAATTCTTCTTTAGCAATAATTCTTCTTTTCACTACTTGAGGTTTTACTATTTCCTTTAATGTTTCTTTGCATTTTTCTGGATTTTCCAAGCACCACTTGTATCTTGCTCTTGTAAAATACTTAGACATTACTTCCTTCTCTTTCTGGCTTAATGATGTTAATTTTTCCAATAATTCTGGGTTATTTTTTATAACATTCATTGCTTTCTGCAGGTCATATGCTGGAAGTGCTTTAAGCGCAGAGACTTTCTCTTCTGCACCTTCTTTCATATCTTTTTTTGCTTCTTTCATTGCCCAAATATTACAGTGGTACAATGCAAAATGCTTTACATAATCTGCTGGCTCTTCCCAAAATTTGTTTTGAACATCTCCAACACAAGCATCTACATTATCATGGTCAGTTTCAAAAACTAACTTTCTTATTTCTTTGTCTAATTTAGCTAATCTGCTTACTAATGCGCCTCTAGCTTCTTTATCTTCTTTAACAGAATTAACCATCTGTCCTAATTTCTTGCCTTTGAATTTAGAAACTGGAAGCACTGCTGTTCCATCCTTAATTTTGTCTGGTGATGGCACTGCTACTGGTGTTTCATCTTCAGTTTCATCAGTTTCATCGTTTTCAGAACTTAAAGTACTCCATGCTTTACAAAAATGTTTTGCAGTATCTTTTACAAAATCAGCATTTTCTGCCCAATACACATTCTGAACATCTCCAACACATGCGTCTATATTATCATGCGGATTTTGCATTACTAATGTTCTAATCTTAGAAATTAAATCATCCATCTTTTTTTGTTCATCAGCATTATTATTATTCCATGCTATACAGAAATGTTTTGCTGCATCTTTTACAAAATCAGCATTTTCTGCCCAATACACATTCTGAACATCTCCAACACATGCGTCTACATTGTCATGCGGGTTTTCAACAATAAACGCCCTAATATCAATAATTAACTTGTCTAAATCTTCACCTTGATTTGTGGATTCATCTGCCTCATTATCCTGGGCAAATGCAAATGGCACTAAACTAATTAAGTATATTGCCATAACCAAAAACGCGTATAATTTTTTCATTTTAATTTCCTCCGCTTGTTTTACTTGTTTTATTTTTTGTTTTATCGTTTGTTTTACGTGTTTGTTTTACTTATATTTATTTTATTTATCGTTTATTATTTAATGTTTTTTATTTTATCATAAATCGGTAGGAAGAATGCAAAAGAGCTATTATGGGGAAACAGGTGGAAAGGGTGTTATGCTCCAATCCATTATTTTATATCTTATGCTCTTCTGCACCTTCAAACCTTTGATTTCAGCTAAGCTATAGTTGAGTTCTGAAAGTTGATGCTGAACTTAACTGATAACACCAGTTAGACGCATATTGTTTATAAACATACTTTCCATGAAACTTAATGTAAAGTTTATGAAAGCGTTTAATACTTTACAGAGCGATATTTGATACTTATTTATGAAAAAAAGGCGAAAATGAGCTTTTCTGGACTAAACAGGCAGAATTGAAACATAAACTTTTTAAAGTATCGTGACACAGACAAAAAGCATGAGCGGGCATGACTTAAGTTTTTACGAAGGACTGGAAGAAGAAGAGCATCACCATCATCATAATTTAGAAACTGTAATCAAGATAGCCATTGCATTTCTGATAATTCTTATATTGATAAAATTAGCAAGCGGCGCTGTATTAAAAGGAAGCACATATGACATAAGTTTAAATTCATTGAATAATGTTATTGTGAAAGTAAATACAGAGCCATCCCAGCAGATGATAGTCAAAGATGGAAGTTATTCTTTTAATATACCTCAAGGTAAATATAATATTAGTGCTGAATACTTTGAAGATAATTTATTGAAATATAAAGATTTCAAAGAGATTGAAATAAAAGATGATGGTGAATTTGTTTATGACCTCATTCTGTTCCCAACATTTGATGAAGAAGACACTTTGTTTAAAGATGTTGATTTTAGTGTTCCTTATGATGACAAGACAATTAATTATAAGTTAATTGCTGTGATAATTATAGTTGGTATAATCTTAGTATTTGGAGGATACTTCTTATTTTTATTCTATAAGAAGAAAGGAGAAGCAAAGGAAGAAAAAGAAGGGAAAAAACATGAAACAAAATCTACAAAGTCTGAAACCCCTGAAACAGGAGGTTCAACAGATGACTCAGATGAATATTATACAAAGATATTAAAGATAATCAAAGAGCAGAAGAGAACAACACAGAAAGAGATAAGGAAAGATATACCATTGTCAGAAGCAAAGATCTCATTGATATTGTCTGAGATGGAACATAAAGGAGTTATTGAAAAAATAAAAAAAGGCAGAGGAAATATTATTGTGCTGAAAGATAAGTGAAGATATAAGTTATAAGCAATAATATCCCCACTAAAATTCTGTAAAAAGGAGTTCAACCATTAAATTTATAAATAACATACGAATTATTCTGGAAATTAAGAGTGAGATTCAAGCTAAATCAAGCTAAAATCATAAAAAAATCTAAAAATCAAAACAGGCTAAAACATGGCAACTGAAACAGCGGAAACAAAGAAAACTAAACCTACTGAAGCTGATAGCTCTGAACCTAAGAAAACAGAGGAAGTAAAGAAATCAAAAGTTGAATCTTCTATCCAGACATGGAAAAAGAAAAACTGGTATCCTATAGTAAGCGAGAAGATATTCGAAAATAATGTTCTTGGAGAAACACCTCTTGAAGAATGGAAGAAGGTAAACGGAAGAATAATCAACGTAAATATGATGACCATTACAGGCGAGATGAAAAGGCAGCATATTAACATTATTTACAAAATAACTAATTTTAAGGATAAGAAGCTTTATGCCACACCAATGGGATATAAAATATCAAGCGCTTATCTAAAAAGGATAGTAAGAAGGGGCAGAAACAGAATTGATGATTCATTCTTGGTAAAAACCATTGATAATAAGGTTATGAGAATAAAAACAATCGCTGTAACAAGAACTTTAACAAAGAGATCCCTAAGAAGCAAATTAAAAAGAATTTTGATATATGAAACAGCTGAGCTTGCAAAAACAGTTGATTTTTTCAGATTTTTAGAGGAAGTATTAAGATACAGATATCAGCTTACAATCGGCGGAATGCTCAACAAAATAAGGCCAATTAAGCAGGTTGAAGTTAAATTATTAGAATTGGTGGACATTGACCCAAAATTAATTCCTAATTATTCATTCAAAGATATCAGAGAACTTCAGGAAAGATACAGAAAGCCTAGAGAAGAAAGACAGGAAGAAAGGCCAAGAGTTCAGGAGCAAAAGACAGAAGCAAAAGAATCAAATAAAGTAGATAGTTCTGCTGAATCCAAGGCAAAAAAAGAAGTTCCTGTGCAAGAATGAGAAATATTTGTTTATGTGAATTCTTAATTTGTATTTGTTTTTAGTCGTTCCTGGCATGTCCAACCAGTTCATGAATAAAAGTAAGAGGTAAGAAGTATAAGGTAAGAGGTACGATGATAACATCGTAGTCATTCCCTCTTACCTCATACCTCTTACTTTTTACCTTTTTTCATGCGACGGTGGCTGCGCCCACAAACGGGTTGAGAGCGGAAGAAAAAAATTAAGAAAGATGAAGTTTACTAAACAAATACGAAATAAAAAAACAAGAAAAAACTAGAACTTCTAAACCGGCTCCGCAAGTTTCCATAAATTCTCAAAATAATCTTCAAAGATTTTGCTTAGAATTTCATTTTCTATCCATAAAGACATATAATCTTCTTCTTTGTCTTTTTTGATGGAAATCATTAAAATACTGCTGTCCCATACAGCAAACCTTGTCAATGGTGAAGTATAATTTTTGATATCAACGCCAAACTCCTGCCTTGCTTTTACAAAAGGTGTTGTCTTGGCATTAATCGGCCCTAAATAGCGAATAGAGACTTTTCTTTCTATTGCTTCTTTTTCTAAATCTAAAATTTCCCTGTCTGTTTTCCAGCTTTGCACAATACCAATAGATGTTTTTTTTGTTCTTTGTGTAACTTCTTTCATCTTTTTAAAAAATCCTTCATAGCCCTTGATAATAGAAAATGTTCCTTTCTCCACGATTTCTATGTCGCTTTTTAAGACGTCGATTTCTTTTTTTAGGAGTTCCAAGTCCTCAATTCTGTTTTTTACCTCAGAGCCAAGAACATATTTTGGATTGTTAGCTTCGTAAATTACTGGTTTTTGTGAGACCTGCATAATATATCCTTTTTCATAAAGCCAGCTAAGAACTTCATAAATTTTTGAAGAGGGAATTTTGCTGTGCTTGGCGATTTCACAAGGTGTAGCTTTTTTTAGCTTTAATAATGTTATGTATGCTGATGCTTTGTATTCGCTGAATCCGAGTTTTGTAAGGATGGGTTTCATTAACTACTAAGGGTAGAGAATAGATATATAAAAGTTGTGTTAAAACATAAAATTTATATAGTAGTTTATACTACATTTATGTAGTCTTGGTGATTTAATGGCTTATTTTATAGATATATAGCGGTGGACTTTAATATATGCATCCAATTAGTTAAAGTCCACGAATATAGTCACGGAATTGTATATTCAACTATTAATGTCCGTGACTATACAACCTACTGAACATTATCTTACAAATCATGCACAAGAGGTTTCATGGGATAAAGTTGTAGAAATTATTTTCACAACAAAGAATCCAAGAAAAAAAGAAAATAAGTTTGAAATTGAGAAAGAGGGGTATTACTTGTTATTTGAAATAAAAAATAATGTGTTGTATGTGATTAATGCTAAAAAAGCATGAATGGTGATTGAAAATGAAATGTCCAAAATGCAATTCCGTCCTAAAAAGAATAGAAGTCAATGTTTTTGGCGCTAAAAGTAAAGCAGTTAGTTATCAGTGTCCAAAATGTGACTATTTTGAGTTTGAGTCAGAAACGACTAAGAAAGTTTTGGAAGAACTAAGAGAAACTCCTTTAAAAATAAAGCAGAAGATAATAAAATTATCTCAAGATAGATTGGGTATTTATTTTAATAATCATGTTGTAAGAAGCTTAAATCTTAAAAAAGGCGAAGAGATTTATCTTTCTGTGCCTGATAAAAAACATATTGTTTTAGAGATAGACGCAAGTGAAAAAGCAGTATGATTGATTCGACACTGAAAAAATCAAATTTATAAAATGAAAGTAATTTCCTTCTTTAAGCAATTATAATATAAACAATTATAATAGAATATTAACGTGATTATTATGGCAATAACTACAATATTTTTTGACATTGGCGAGGTTCTTTTCGCAGACTGTGATGCTAATGTTACAAGAATGATTTCTGAAAGGTTTGATGTATCAGAGGAAAGAGTATATCATGCACGAAGAGAGTTATGGCAGAAATTTGGAACAGGGGATATAAAAGAAGATGAATTCTGGGAAGGAATTTATCAGAAAAGTGGTATTAAATATGGTCATGGTGATATTGATTGGATTAAAGCAGAGATTATAATAGAGCCATTTAACAGCAATATTGCACTTCTTGAAAGGCTAAAAGAGGCAGGATATTTCTTAGGGATTATATCTAATCACTCAAAGGAATGGAGCCAAAGGATTATGGCAACAGAAGGATTTGGGGTTCATTTTGATTATGTTGTATTTTCCTGTGATGACAACGTAAAATGTTTAAAGCCAAATGAAGGTATTTATCATGCTGCATTAAAGTACTGCGGCGAAACACCTGAAAGCTGCCTGTTTGTTGACAATAAACAGGCAAATGTTGATGCTGCAGTAAAATTAGGCATGAATGCGTTTGTTTACAACAGAAGAGAAGAACAGGATTTAGAAGTAATGTTAAAACAGCAGGGAATTTGTTTTGAAGCCACTACTTTTTAATTTAGTAACTTACTGCGTTGTCATAAACAAATTTTCGCCGTTATGAAACAATCTTTTCTCGTCGCTCTTTAATTCTTGGTGTGTTACTTCGCCGACAAATATTACATGATCGCCTGTTTCAATTTCATTGATGACATTGCATTCAATATAGCCTATTGCCTCTTTTATTTTTGGACAGTCTAAATGGTTTGATTCTATCTTTGTAAGTTTTGCTTCTTTAAATTTGTCGTGATGCATTCCAGAATGCCTGCCGCAGAACCATGCTGCATCTTTAAGCGTAAACGGAATAAAGTTTACAACAAAACATTTGCTTTTCTTGATTAAATTGTAGCTTGCCCTTGTCTTGCCTATGCATATCGCATAAAGAAACGGCTCAAAACTGCACGGCATATGCCAATCAACTGTGATGATATTATCTATTTGAGTTGTTTTGCCAAAAACTTCCAGCTCTTCTCTGCAAGTAACTAATGCAGTTTGCATTGTGCCGTAAACCCGCGCCATGAATACCACCTTCTTCTTTTCTTATGATTAATATGTTAAATTATTATAAATAATCAGTTATGTTCTTATGGTTATTTTGTTATGTTCTTATGTTTTTATGAATAATATAATATCTTTATCCTCTTCAATAACTTTGGTAATATTAAAATGTTTTCTAATTAAATTTGTAATCGCCTCTTTTTTCGCAGAGGTTTTTAGAATGGTTATAACAACTTCACTGCTTTTCTTGATAACTCGTTTTATTTCCTTTAATGCTTTTTCAACATCATCAAAGTTTTGTATTGCTGTAATTGAGAAGACATAATCAAAATAATTATTTGGAAAAGGCAATGATTCTGCTTTTCCCAGAACAGGATTTATTCCTTTTTTTGCTGCGAGTTTAAGAAGTTCATTGCTTGGGTCTAAACCTGTAACCTCGCAGTTTAAGTTTTTATTATGTTTATCTTTATGCCATTCACTAAAATATGGCCCGCAGCCAAGGTCAAGAATCTTTGAGTTTGGCTTGATATTAATGTGCTGTTTAATGATGTTGATTTTGTTTAATTGCTCTTCTTTATGTAACTCTTCATAACCTTTTGAGATGCTGTCATAATAATTATCCTTTAAAGAGTTATTATAATCAGTTTCTCTATTATAATTGGTTGTTCTATTATAATTTGTTTTTCTGTGAGAATTATCTAACTTTTCATGAACTTTGTTGGACATGCCAAATAAGAACAAAAAGGGATTTATTAATTTTCTCAAGTGTGTAATACTTAGTAAAATTATCCAAAAGCGTAAAAACGAATTATTAAAGTGAATAATTTACTTTTTTCAAACGAAAGCTTTTTAAAGTGGTAATTGGTTCTGAAAGATGTTACACATATATTGTTACGTGTTACGCACATAAAATAAATACACAGTTAACGAGGTTATAATCATGGCAAAAGATACAATTGAAGCATTAGTTGAAGGCGGAAAAGCCACAGCAGGCCCGCCACTTGGCCCGGCGTTAGGCCCAATGGGAATTAATATTGGCCAAGTTATTGCTGAAATTAACAAAAAAACAGCTGATTTCAAGGGAATGCAGGTTCCTATTAAAGTTATTGTTGACAAGGATACTAAAAAGTTTGAGGTTACTGTAGGAACTCCTCCTGCTTCAGCGCTAGTTAAGAAAGAAGCAGGCATTGAAAAAGGCGCAGCTAACCCATTGTTAGATAAGGTTGCTGATATCAAGATTGAGCAGGCAATAAAGGTTTCAAAGATGAAACAGGATTCCCTGCTTGGCAAAGATAACTTTTCCAGAGTCAAAGAAATAATCGGAACATGCCAGTCAATGGGTGTTATGGTTGAAGGCATGCCCGCGCATGATGCTATTCTAAAGATTAATGAAGGCGCTTGGAAAGACAAAATTTCTCTAGGGAAGACAGAGTTAAGTGCAGAAGAATTGAAGCAATTGGAAGAAGAGAAGAAGAGACTGCAGGAAGAAATGATGAAGAGAAAGGCAGAATTCGAAGAGAAAGCCAAGCAGATTATTGCAAGCATGGCAGGCAAAGAGAAGAGAGAAATCAGGAAGAAGTTGATAGAAGCAGAGATACCAATGATTATTGTCAACGAATTAATGCCTGAAGAAAAAGTAGCTGAAGGCGCGCCTGGCGCTCCTGGTGCCAAGAAGTAAAGCTTAATAAGTAATTTTTACTTCTTTTTTTTTTTATTTTTTGTTTATGAAGTTCTAAAATCTTAGGTTCTTTAGTTAGAAATTGTTTGTTTGACACTAAGAAACTAATTTACCTAGTTACTAAGGCGAAGCCATATGTCTTATTATTATCAATTTTTTAGTTCCCGGCATGTCCAACAAAGTTCACGAATAAAGGTAAGATGGTTTGAAAGTTAGAAAGCTTGACAGCT
>JACQSP010000040.1 GCA_016205905.1 Candidatus Woesearchaeota archaeon | reverse complement strand
TTATTATACTTATTATCTATTATTATTGTTCTAGCTTATTTTCAGCTTAACTTACTGCATTAGCTATCTTTTCATAACTTGCAAGCCCTTTGTTCACATCGTCATAATCAATAACTACTGCCGGCGGCTCTGAAATCCCATAATAATCCTCTAAAAAGGTTAATTCCTTTGTATAATTGAATTCTAACGCAAACACGTTAACTGGATAGGTTTTTCCAATCTCATCCAGAATCTTGCCCTGTTCTTTTGAATCAGGATTATTTTTTCTATAATAAAATAAAATGACATGCTCATCACTTTTGCAGTTTTTTTTGAACTGGCTGTATAAAAGGTAGGTTCTTATCTGCATCAGATGGAATTTCTTTTTCAAAAGCTTGTAATTATCTTCGCCTAAATTTGATTCTGAGGTTGGTTCGCTTAACATAACACCTAGGTTATACAGCTCACTTGATAATGAACTAATCCTTTCTTCAGACAAACTGCAGTCTTCAGATGCCCCTAAAAGCTCCTGCTCAACAAGAAAACTTTCAGTGTTTAACTCAAGATTCTTGATGAACCTAGTGATTTCTTCCTGCTCTTTGCTTTCAATATACCTACCCAGCAAAATGCCGATAAAAAAAACTATTGCAATCACAACGATAATTACAAGGAATGTCTGTTTCATATATTTTTCTTCAATCATGAATATCACCCTTCTTTAATGCTTGTAACTGTGGTAGGAGGTAAAAGGTATGAGGTAAGAGGTTGCGCACGTCGTCCCTTTTACTTTTTACCTCATACCTCTTACCATCAGTCATTTTCTTACAAGCTACAGTCCATTAAGTTATAATCTACCACTTTTTCTTTAACTTTAATGCCTCTTCTGTTAGTGCACCCAGCCAATGCAGTGCTGTCAGTACAGGCAAAATTACAAAAAATGCCCAGATTGTAAACGGGTATCTTATTTTTTCCCTTACTTCTTTATGCGCTAAATAAAATATAAGTATTCCTAAAAATAATGCAATTATAACAGGTATCATTATCTTTGCATTGTATGTTAAAATTATATCTTTCAGTTTTGTATACCCTATTATATGCGTCCAGAAATATCCTTTTATAAGCATTGCCCTTCTGATGAAATAATAAATATTAAACAAGCTGCCATAACTTACAAAAACAACACTGCCTATTAGGAGAAGAATCCCAATTACGTTTAACGGAAGCTGAAAATATGCCAGAAATCCAAATCTCTTATTCAGAAACATCTGCCTGTATTTTTTATGGCTTTCTACAAAACCCCTGTACCATCTAACTCTCTGCCTCCATAATTTTGAAAAGTTGTCTGGAACATTGGTATACGTTATTGCTGATGTTTCAATGTCAATGTCATATCCATAATATTTTAATCTCATTGCAATCTCAAAATCTTCAGTCAAACTTTTTTCATCAAATCCTTTGACTGTCTTAAGAACATCTGTTCTGTAAACACTTAACACTCCTGGTGTGACAGAAAGAGTATTAATGAATGCCATTAATTTTCTTGTCATTATCGCAAGGATATACTCCATCCTCTGCAATTTTTCATAAATGTTTTTTGGCTCATTCACCTTTATGGCGCTGATTGTTGCGCCGATATTAGCGCCTTCAAAATGCGGAATCATTTTGATAAGAGAATCTTTCTCGACGTAAGAATCTGCATCCACACAGGCGAAAAGCTCAGTGCTGCATTTCTCTAACGCAACATTTAATGCTTTGGCTTTGCCATCATTTTTCTTGTTGATAATTTCAAAGTTAACTTTAAAATTATGTTCTAAATTATTTTCTTTTTCATAATAATATTCTTTCTCATATTTTTTTATTAGTTCCTCAGCAACTTCTCCTGTTCTGTCAGTTGAGCCATCATTTACAACAACAATCTTGAGCTTATTCTTTGGGTAATCCAATGAAACAACCGATGAAATTGTTTTTTCAATTCCTTCCTCTTCATTATATGCAGGAATAACTATGGTAACATTCGGCAGGCCTTTTTTTGTTACGCGTTTTGGCTCCCAAAGATAAAGAAAACTAACCCAAACTATTGTAATGTACAAACTGATGAATACGACTATTGCAATGATTAATGCGGTTATGTCCATTATTACCCCTAACTCTGCTGGCAATGTTCATTATTCTAGTTTATTATCTGCTTCAAACTCCCAAACTTCAACATAAGGATTAAGATAAACCCTTCTGAATTTATCTGAATTGTCAAACAAGAACAGCAATCCTTGATTTGGCTTATCCCAAACCAAACCTTCTTTCATCTCTTTAGTAATAATTATCAAGTTTATATTAAACCTTGCCAGCAATTCTTCAACTTCTTTTAAGGATCTTGACTGGAAAATTGTGTTTGCAACACCTTCAAAATAACTGTAATCTTCAATTAAGTTTTGATTTGAATCTATAAGAACTTTTAAATTAGTATAATACTTGATCATGTGCCCATATTCAGGATAAGACAGAATAACTGAATCAACTGGCTTATTGCTCTTTATCCATTCAAATGCATCGATAAACTCCTGTGTCGGCGGCATTTCTGCCACCCTGCTTATGAATGAGACGCCTGAAAACAATATCCCTAATATAATTATTAAAAATGTAAAATTTTTTATAATTTTTAATTCCCATTTTATTTCCAACAAGTAGATTAATCCAAACGCAGAAAGAATCATCACTATAAAATTTAAATAGCTGACATATTGATGATAAACAAATGAAAATACAAATAATACTAAACATGAAACGTATATCCATGAATATTTCTTTTCATACTTTTCCTGCCATGTCTTTATTAATCCAAGGATTGTGAGAATAATTGCAAAGATGCCAAATCCTTCGCTTGCACCAAGATCAGTCACATAACTATGTAATATATTTCCTGAAAGAATGCTTGTTTTTACAAACCCATACTTGTAATATATTGGCAGATTGAAATATAATGAAATTCCTATCATTATTATACTTAATGCTATTATCTGCCTGTATTTTTTATTGACAAATAATTCATAGCCAAAAATAAACATTACTGCTATTAATGTATGAAATATTCCAAATACTGAGATTATTACGTAAGGTATTAATGAAAGATATTTTACTGGTAAATATTTTAAACTGGTTGCTTTTGAGGTATAAAGATAAAACCCCAACAGCTGGAGGAATATTATGAAATATATCTGGTCAGGCATCAAAAATGTCTGTAAAAATAATGGCGAGAGCACAAGAAGCAAAAGGATAATAAATCTTTGCAGGTATGAAACCTTAAATCTTTCTAAAATCCTGTCAAACAAAAATACAGAAGCAAGGCCTAATATTATTAGCAACAATAACATCACCCAAGCTAATGAGATATGTGGAATATATCTTCCAAATGCAGCGATAATTAAATGGTATGGTGTTATGATTAATGGCCTAAATGGTATGATTAACTTATCATTAAAATTGGTTTTTGAAGCTTCAGCCTGTGAAAAAAATTCATTAACAGATAATTCTTTGTTAAGGAGCTGTTCTGAGATACTTAAATGATAATAGCTTTTATCCCCTGGCAGGATTAGCTCTCCATAATTAACATATCTAATTATGTGCGGAACAATTAAAAATATTGCAGTTATCAGTATAATATACAAAAGGTAATTCTTCTTATTGATATATTTTATTTCTTCCATTATGACACTCTTTTTTATTATCCATATTTAATTTATTTACTTAATTTATCCACATTTAATATACAAATTACTCTCCTAACTTTTTCCTAATTTTTCAATAACACACATAATCTATTTTACTATCATGCTCTTTATAATAACACACTTGTTTTTATACAATGTTGTCACCCATAATTCTGTTTCACTAAAACATTCCTTGTCTACAAATTTCAGTTCTTCTAGATTATATTCTTTTTTGGTATTTGGTGTAAATAAAACGTAATTAATTCCGTTTTTATGAAGTATCTCAGTTGCTTTTATTTTTGAAACAGTAGTATACAGCTCATCAATATCTTTTACCACTTCATTTGCATCATCCAAAAAAAGAAAATTAGTATCTCCAAAATTCTTTCTTTGGGCAAAATAAGCCACTAAATGCCCGTCATTTATCGGAGCGCCGATTCTCGCATCAGTTGGTGTTAATTCTTTTATCTTAATTAAATCATCAACAAGTGATGGCTCTGTTGACTCACTAACAGATTTATTAGCGAGTGAAATTGAAGGAAGGATAGAGCTAAGCACGAACACAATACAAATTAAGAAGAAGAATGTGGTTTCGAGCCTTGAAACTTTTGTTGTTCTTATATAATTGTTTAAATGATGATATGCAATCCCAAATAAGATTACAAGCATCACACTAAGATAAATTAATGCAAGCTCTAATTTTATCAGCCTTAACCACAGCAATACTGTAGTGGTCATTACAAAGCTGATAAGCAGATATACTTTTTTATCTTTTAGGTTAAACAGATAATAATAAATTATGAATATTCCTAAAATGAACGGAATTATGCCTATTTGATATATTGCCTGCCATATTGAAATCTGATGAAAATAAGCAGCAGCATATTTTATAGGCATATTCTGCCATATAAAACTAAGCCCATGCTTAAGAAATGCTTTTTTGAAAATGAGCAAATACATCCACAACATTATAAACGCAGAGAACAGGGTTATTTCTATCTCAGACCTGTTTAACTTGAAGTCTTCTATTTTTATAAGAATAAGATAAACTATCAGGCTCAATATTAATAAGATTACAGAAGTGTGAGTCAGCATGAACAAAATTATTGCAAGAAGAAAATAGGTTAAATTAATTTCCTGCTCTATATTAATGAAAAGGTATAACAACAATACTGTTAAAGGTATTACCACTGAATAAACACTGATTGTATTTAATGTTGTATAAAAGTAAACAGGGATAAATGCAGAGAAGATTGAAGTAAATATTGCAATTTCCTCGTTTTTTGTTATATCCTGAACTAATAAATATACTGCAAACACGATTGTAGAGGCAAATATATTCGGCAATACTTTTGCTATAACTATCGGAGAAAAGATTTTTGCAAAAATAGCCAGTATATAATGAAATAAAGGAAGAAAGACATAAACCCTGCCGCCAAAACTTAAAGGATCATCATACAAGGGCACAAAATGCTCTTTAATATATTCAACCTGCCTCAAAGTAAAATAAGCGTCATTGTCACTGAAGTAATTTGTTTCAAAAGCATAATATATTCTTATTCCTGAAACTATAATAAATATACTTAATAATATTAAAATTACCCATGATTTTCTCATGTATTTTTAATAAATCTATATATTTATATATGTTTTGGGGATGCAATGGTGTTATTAATTTTTTTCTGTAATTTGTTACTAAACTATATTTCTCGCGCAAATGAAAGGAGCATGAGGTGGTATCACAATCATTCTTCAAAGAAATGGAAATTTTACTGAACAAATCTGTGTGATAACAAAAAAGTATATATAACCTATCAAATTACACTAGTCTATGGCAGAAACAGATGATAAAACAGAGACTAAAACAGATAATCAGACAGAGAATAAAACAGAAGAGAAATTAAAGAGTAATTCCTTTATTATAGACCAATTACTTGGCGGGTATGAAAAGGATATAATAACTACAATCTATGGCCCTGCTGGAAGCGGTAAGACGACATTATGCTTATTAGCGTCAATCAGCGCATCCCAACTAGGAAAAAAGATTATTTTTGTAGATACAGAAGGTGGGTTTTCTCTCACTAGGTTTAACCAGCTTATTAATCAGTTTGAAAACAAGGAACTTCTGAAAAATATCTTTATTCTAAAACCAACAACATTTAATGACCAGCATAAAGCCATTGAAAGATTAAATAACATGGTTAATGAGAGCATTGGCCTGATTGTTGTTGATACCATTGGCATGCTTTACAGAGTGGAAATTGGCAAAAAACAGGCAATAAAAGAAATAAACAATATGCTCAGCATCCAATTAAACCTTTTGACTGAAATAACAAGAAAATATAATATTCCTGTTATCCTGACAAATCAGGTTTACAGTGATTTTGACGAGAGGAATGCAATAAAAATTGTTGGCGGGGATATTATTACTTATGCCAGCAAATGCCTTCTAGAGCTGAAAAAAGGCGCAAATAATGTGCGTGTTGCCATTGTGAGAAAACATCGAAGCATTCCTGACGGAAAAGAAGCAAAGTTTAAGATAGTTGAAGATGGTTTTGGTGCGATAGATTGATTTTTGATTCAAATAATTAAAGATAAAAATAATTTCTGTTTCGATAATTTCTTTTTTTCTCTTTTTTCGCCTCCAATCCGTTCTAGGGACGCAGTCCACCGTCACATGAAACTGTTAGAAAGCTTGAAAGTCTGAAAGCTCGAATGTACGCTATATAGGCGGCACTTTCAAGCTGTCAAGCTTTCTAACTTTCAAACATTTTTCGTAAGACGGGTGGCTGCGCCCAGGAACTAAATAAATACTAAGAAAACAAAAATAAAATAAAAAAAGGATCATTTATATTCTGTATTGCCCATCTCGTCTTCTTCCATGAAATCATCTACCTTATATTTCATTTCTTCTGGGCTTTTTATCATGCCTTTCTTTAGCATGTAATCTCTTGCAAAGATGTAGAACAATAATCCCAAACTTTTTTTTCCTTTATTATTGCATGGAACCACTAAATCAATGTTATTTGACTGATTGTTTGTGTCGCATAATGCGATTACTGGAATACCAACTATCAGCGCATCAGTAATTGCGTTCCTGTCAGGCCATGAGTCTGTTGCAACAATTATTTTTGTTTCAATAAAATTCTCTAAATTTGAATTTGTCAATATTCCTGGTGGATATCTGCCTGCAAACACAGGAATGCCTGTCATTTCATTTACCATTTTTAATGCATCCCATCCGTTTTCTCTTCTGCTGACAAGCAATATATCTTCTGGCGCATAGTCTGAAAGAAGATTTATCATAACTTTTATTCTCTCATTTATCTTTTCAAGGTTTAATACACATAAACCGTCTGACCTTACTTTGTAAATAAATTTATTCATATAACTAGTCTTGAATTTTGTGCCGATATGGATACCTGCTTTCAGGTAAATCTTTGTTGGTACAAGCAATTGTTCTTCTGACATTTTATTTCCTCCGTTTATATTTTCCTATTAAAATTGACTATATTGTTTCAATATTATTAACTTATTCTTATTAAATAATTGGTTGGGTAGACAAAGTTAGTTATAAATAATGTGTCTCCCTTATAAAAATCTAAAATCCAACTAACTTTGACACATCGCCAAATAATTAATTAATAATTAATTTCAATAGTATTAACTTACAGCATCAGAATTCGTCTGTGCTGCAATATTCTCAGCCTTGCAACTTGACACAAGGTCCATCATTTCAATACATTTTTGACAAATGCCTAAATGTTTTTTAGCTATTCCTTATGTCTGGCTAATACACTTAAGGATATAAGATGGCTTTTTAAATGTTATTGTTTTTTTTGGTTTGTGTTCAATTTGATAATTAGTTTACACTTCTTAAATTTCTGACTTTTCCATACTTTTTGGTGATTTTTATGGAAAAGTTAAATGAAAAGAAAAGGAAGTGGATAATAAACCAGTTTAGAGCTGGAAGAAGTGCTACACAGATAGCAAGAATACAGAAGATTTGTAGACAAATGGTCTACAAATTAGCTAGCAAATACAAAAAAGAGAAAGCAGAAGCATATAAGGCTAAAAAATCAGGAAAACCAAAATTAAAGATAAACCCTCTTTTTGTTAAGAAAGTCATTGATATAAGGAATAAAGATGATTATGGAAGTGAAAAAATCCATTTTGTAATGAAACAAAAAGGATTTAGTGTTTCACAGCATATAATTCAAAGAATTCTTGATGAAAACAAGTTAACAGAGCCATGTGAAAAGAGGAGAGGGCAGCGCAAGTATGTCAGATACCAATGGCCAATTAGCAACTACATGTGGCATTGCGACTGGAGTCAATACAAAAGCGAATGGTATTGCAGCTTCATAGACGACAGAAGCAGAAAGATAATGGCTTCTGGGAAGTTTAGCAATGCCAACACAAAGAACGCACTGTTTGTGCTTTATCAGGCAATACTTCAAAATGAAGTATGCCCTATGATAATATTAAGCGACAAAGGAGCGCAGTTTTATGCGAACAAACGAGATAAAAAAGGAAAGAAAGGCATTTCTGAATTTGAGGAAGAATTGAAAGAGTTGGGCATTGATTTTTGGACTTCTCGTCGGAATCATCCACAAACAAACGGCAAGATGGAGAAATGGTTTGATACGATGAAGAAAAGATTTAAAAAACACTCTGAAGAGACGTTGCAGGATTTTGTAAAGTGGTACAATGAAGGGCGAATACATCACGCTCTCGACTATAAAACTCCTGAAGAAGTTTACAGAGAAAAACTGTAAACTAATTTCCGAATTGTAAACTAATAATCGAATTATACGCTTTTACCGACGATATGTATAGCAAGAAATTTGAAAATTAGTAGACAAACCAGAAAAGTGTATGATAAGGTGTTTTGTTTATAAAGCTTAAAAACACCTATATACTCCAGAAGCGACAACTGATTACCGAATTATACAGTTT
>JACQSP010000042.1 GCA_016205905.1 Candidatus Woesearchaeota archaeon | reverse complement strand
AATATATAAAGAAGCAAATTAAGAAAAGCGATTAATCATGTATAAAATATATATACAGCAATTAATGCTCGATTGCTTTATGATTTTAGTATAAATTAACCAAATAAAGAGATTAATTAAAGAAGTGATTAAAAAGAAGTGGGTGGAAAAGATGGAAATAAACAAAAGCGGCGCTAATATAGAGATTAAAGAACCTCATACAGAAGCAAAAAGAAAAGGTACTGCTGATATTGATGCAGAGCTTGAGCAATTGCTTGCCAAACAGAGGGCATCCATCAAAGTTGTTGGCTGCGGCGGCGGCGGCAATAATACAATTAACAGGATATCAGAGATCGGTGTTGTCGGTGCTGAAACAGTAGCATGTAATACTGATGCTCAGGATTTATTATACACTACTGCGGATAAAAAGATTTTATTGGGAAGAGAGCTTACCCATGGTTTGGGCGCTGGCTCAGTTCCAAGGATTGGTGAAGAGGCTGCAAGAGAAGCAGAACATGAAATTAAAGAATCTCTTCAGGGAGCTGACATGGTTTTTATCACCTGCGGTTTAGGCGGTGGTACAGGAACAGGTTCTGCTCCGATTGTTGCAGAAGTTGCAAAAAAATTGGGCGCTTTGACTGTGGCAATTGTCACAATGCCGTTCCACATGGAAGGGCAGAGGAGATATGAAAACGCCGTCATGGGCTTAGAGAAGCTTGAATCAAATGTTGATACTTTGATAGTTATTCCAAATGATAAATTGCTGGAGCTTGCTCCGGATTTGCCATTGCATACTGCATTTAAGGTTGCTGATGAGATATTAACAAATGCAGTTAAAGGCATTGCTGAATTAGTAACAAAAGCAGGGCTTGTAAATCTGGATTTTGCAGATATACGCGCAGTGATGGGGAACGGCGGCGTTGCCTTAATTGGTGTCGGTGAAAGTGATACAGAAAACAGGGCAGCAGAAGCAGTTGAGAAAGCAATAAACAATCCTTTGCTTGACGCTGATATCAGCGGTGCAAACGGCGCACTTATTAATATTGCCGGAGGCCCAGACATGACTTTGGACGAGGCAAAAAAGATTGTCGAGGCAGTTTCAGGCAAGTTAGACGAGGATGCAAGAATCATCTGGGGCGCTCAGATTTCAGAAGACCTGTCTAATATGGTAAGAACCATGCTTATTGTTACAGGCGTAAAATCACCGCAGATTTTCGGGCCTAAGACTAAAGTTTCACAAAAAGAGAAAAAAGAGATTGAAAACGAGTTAGGCATAGATTTTGTAGACTAAATTAGGATATGTTTATTATGAACTGAATAATTTATTGTATTATAAAAAAAGAGGGGAGGAAAAATATAATGGATATACAAGATCAACAAAAACCATCATTAATGCAAAAGATTAAGGATTTTATTACAGAGTGCAAGAGAGTGTTGCTAATCACAAAGAAACCTGACCAATTTGAATTAAAAGCAATTGTCAAGGTCAGCAGTTTAGGAATTCTGCTGATTGGTGCAATTGGCTTTTTGGTGCAGTTGATTGAAATATTGCTCCTTAAATAGTAAGAGGTAAGAAGTCTGAGGTATGAGGTTACGACGACGTCGTTACCTCATACTTCTTACCTTCTACCTCTTACCATTATAGCACTATCAACTTTAAACAATAAAAAACAAACGTGAAAAATAAAAAAACAATTAACACATGGTGAAAAATATGTCTAAAGAAAATGAAGCAGATAAAACAGAACAAACATCAAATGAAAACGAAGAATTAGAAGAATCAAAAGATGCATCAACAGAAACACCAAAAAAAGCATCAAATGGCCCTTTAGATCATTTAAAAGAAGAATTAACTAATGTACCAGAAACAGAAGAAGAAGAAACACCAAAAAAAGCATCGAAAAAAACCAAAAATAAAAAAGAAGAATCTAGAGATCTTTTAAAAGAAGAATCAAAAGAGCCTAAAGCAGAAGAGGAAGGAAAAACACATATCTTTGCGCTGAGAACAACAGCAAACAGGGAAGATCAAGTCATGGATTTTCTTGTAAGCAATGTTGTAAAGAAAAAACTTAATGTTTACACAGTCATAAGGCCGCATGGCATGAGGGGATATATCTTTGTAGAGGCAGAAAAAAGAATCGATGCTGAGCAGGCAGGATTTAATATTCCTTATGCAAGAGGCATTTTAAGAAATGAAATTGAATACAAAGAAATAGAGCATATGCTTGAGCAGGTCAAAAAAGAGCTTGACATCAGGAAGAATGATATCGCTGAAATTATTTCAGGGCCATTCAAGAGAGAAAAGTGCAAGATCACAAGAATTGACAAAACAAAAGATGAGGTTGTTGTAGAGCTGCTGGAGGCAGCTGTGCCTATTCCAATAACATTAAAGATAGATGCGCTTAAAGTTATCAGAAGAGAAAACGAAGACGCATTGCCTAATAGTAATAAATCAGACGATGACTCACAAGATGAGCAGAATTAGCTGATTGATAGTAAGTGACGTAAATATTTATGTCCTTTATTATATTAAAATATTTTTTAAATCAATAGTATTTTTTTCCTGCTCACAACACGAACTAGGGACGAAGTCCACCGTTTCATGAATAATTATTAGTTATTCGTTCATGATAGAACCGTCTTTCGTTCTTCGTTATTAGTTTTTCGTTACGAATGACGAAGAACGAATAACAGTTTTATCTTAGTGAACCGTGGCTGCGCCTTGGAACTAAAAGAATACAAAAAATATTAAAAAAGAGGTACCCTTATGAAAAAACAAAACAGATTGTCTATAAATTTAATTACACTCTTTTTACCGTCGGTTTTCTTTTTCCTGCTGTTTATACTTTCAATATTCTCGATATCTTCTGCACCTGTTTTTGGCTATGATTGCACTGAACTGATAGATGGAGACAACATTAATGGCAATGTAGTTCTTTGTGAAGGCGAATATTCTTTAACAGACAGCCTGAAAATTGCAGATGATGCTACTCTTGACTGCAATAATGCACTCATAAAAGGCAATGATGTAATTGACGGATTAATTATCAGCGAAAATAAAAATATAGTCGTGAAAAACTGTAAATTCTCAAATTTTTTATCTGGCATAAGTGTTGTTGATTCTGAAAATATTGAAATAACAGATAATACGCTTGAAAATAACATTAATGGTGTAACTGCATCCACATCAAAAGAAATCAAAGTAAATAAAAATAATATCAAAAGCAGCTCAGTTGTAGCTTTGCATTTTACAAGCTGTGCAAACTGCGAGCATACAGGAAACATTTTGGAAGACAATGCAAATGCAATGATTGTTGAATATACTTGTTATACTGGAGATGGTGTATGCCCAAATGGCTGCACTTCAAATAATGACAGCGACTGCCAAACGCAGAATCAGAATCAGTCTCAAATGCAGACAACATACCCAACAGGCGATAATGATAATAGTGATTTAACGACAATTACCGGCGCTGTTATTGGCGTACCAGATGAAACAACAGGTGATAATGCTGATAGTGATAGTGAAACAGCAAACAGTGCAGCAGAAGATGCTTCTGCATCTCAGAGCACACAGGACAATATTGATTTTAACCTTATAGCAGAAAATGATGAGGTGCTCCAAGAAGCTGACGTTCAGCCTCTATCTAATGTTGTTTATCCTATTGTTGAAACAGATGATAACAGTTTAACAACACCCGTGTTAACATCATTGGGATTTAATGCAGAGAAGCATTTTAATATTTTAGAAGATGTTGAATTAACAATGAAAAGAAGCGTTTATGAAGATAGGACAGTTATTGAAATAACAATCCTCCCAAAAACTTATTTTACTTTGCTGGAATTTTATGAATATTTTCCTAAAGAGATATTAGCAGATGCATCTCAACTTAGCTCAAATGTTCCGTTTACTGCTGTTAAAAAAATGCAGGCAGCAAAAGTAAAATTAACCAACTTAAAAAAAGGAAGTGAAAACATTGTAACTTTTACTATAGATAAACAGCTTCCAAAGAAACAAAAAACATACACTGTTTTTGCAAAGGCATACCCAAAAAAGGATTGGCTGTTTAATCTTTTGTTTGTGCTGATTATCCTGCTGTTTATTGATTATCTTTTCAGCGTCAGATCAACCTTAAAAACATATTCAATGTATTTGCATGGCCATATGAATGAAAGATATATGATAATCACAAATAAAGCCTATACATACTGGTTTTATTTTGTGCCAATTGTTATGCTTGTTTCGTTTATTTTTGAAGCGAGCATAAAAGCGCAGATTGGATTATGGACATTTAGAATATTCAATGTTATTATCTTTGTCTGTTATTTGACCATGATGATAGCTGTTTCAGTAGACATAATGGCATTCAAGAAAAGGTACAGCCTTCATACAAGAGCACCAAAGCATAAGCGCTGAATAATGGCAAGAGAGGTCCAACATATCTTATAAACCTCAGACCATTCAATATATCTCACACCCAACAATAAACTTTATAAATACCCTCTTATTTTTTAATATAAAATGGTAAAACTAAGAAAAGGCGTTTCTTACAGATTCTTGGAAAGGCCTTATACAAGAAAATCAAAGTACAGAAAGCTTAATTATGTTAGAGCAAGCCCTGTTTCAAAAATTGTAAGATATGACATGGGCAATCTCTCAAAACAATTTCCTTATCAGTTAGATGTTCTCGCAATGGATTCTTTGCAGTTAAGGCATAATGCACTTGAATCTGCAAGACTAACCTGTAACAGGTCATTGGAAAAGAACTTAGGTAAGTTCGGCTTTTACCTGAAATTAAGAGTATATCCTCATCATGTTCTTAGAGAAAATCCGCTCGCAACAGGCGCAGGAGCAGACAGATTAAGTACAGGGATGGCTCGTGCATTTGGAAAACCAGTAGGCATTGCTGCAAGAGTTAAAAAAGGACAGACAATCTTTTCAGTCAGAGTTGAAAAACAGCATGCGGACATGGCAAAAAAAGCATTACAGAGAATTAAGCACAAAATACCATGTCAATGCAAGATTGTGGAAGTTCAGTAATTTAATATGTGAAGAACTAGCGAATATTTTTGTGTTTTGTCAATTTCTAACTCTCTTTTTCACTCTCTGCTAAATTTTCATACAACCACTTCTAACTGTTTACACCACTACTTCTAAATGCTCATAAATCTTAATATACTAATTATAAATAGATAGATTAATAATGGGAAATTCGGGGTATTTAGCATAATGGGAACTTCAGGGTATTTAGCAGTTTTTATAGTAATAATTGCGTTTCTAACAGCCATAGCTATAAAATACTTTTCTGAGAAAAAATTGTCTAAATCAAAACTGATTTCTAAATCTTTAAAGGGATATCAAGAACTATTTAAGCGAATCCTTAACGCATTTGTTTTGCTGATTGTCATCACAGGGGTTTACTTTGGGTTTAAGGCACTTGGTTTAAATATTGAGCTTATTTTATTCGTCAAAATTATTATAATATTTATTGCAATGTTTTTGTTATTTCTACTCACAAATTATTTTACAGATCAATTTGTTGAAAAAACATATAAGACACATAATGGAACCTCAAAAACAATTGGAACATCTAAATCAAAGATAAAACTGGCGCATTTTATTAATTATTTTATAAAATTGTTAATAACTTTGTTTGTTATTTTTGTACTATTTAAGTTTTGGGATGTTAATTTATTAACGATTTCACAAAGCTTAATCGCCTTGATCAAAGAGAACCAGCTTGCTTATGCAATCAGCATATTTCTGATTTATCTGATTGTTGCAAAGATACTTCTTTTTATTTTCAAAACTTATTTTACAGAAGTTGTCAAAAAAACAAAGACAAAAATGGATGATATCATTGTTGATAGAGTTGAATATCCATTATCATGGTCAATAATTTTGCTTGGCATTCTCATCTCTCTTAATACAATTGATTACACGCAGATTTATGCGCAGGCATATATCATTCCTATAATAAAAACATTAATTGTTGCATTAGTGATACATACATTAATCAAACTTACAGACGACCTTTTGGAAGAATGGTGGAGAGAAACACCCACTACAATTAATGAAGATATTATTCAGATAACAAGCAATTTTATCAAAATCCTGTTTATTTTCATTGGTTTGGTTATTCTCCTTGCAATCTGGGGATTAAACATAAAATCATTATTGTTAAGTGTTGGTATTATTTCTGTAGTCTTAGGTTTTGCATTGAAAGGAACACTTGATAACATTTTCAGCGGGATTTCTTTAATGCTTGAACACTCGTTCAGGGTTGGCGATGTAATCAAACTGGAAACAAACGAGGTTGGAGAAGTTCTGCATATAGGATTAAGAAGCACAAAAATAAAGACGTATGACAATGAGCTGCTTGTTGTTCCAAATTCTGTTCTTGGAAATATGCGCATTATTAACTATGCAAAGCCGGATAATAATTTAAGGGTAGTGCTGCCTGTTAACGTAGTTTATGGAAGTGATATTGAGAAGGTAAAAAAGGTTTTGCTGAACGCAGTAAAAGGTATGAAACAAATATCATTGCCGAATATGACAAAGGCAATATTTGTAAAAATGGGGGATTACAGCCTTGATTTCAAGCTCTTGTTTTTCATTGATGATTATAAAAACAAATATCTTGCAGAGAGCCAAGCATTGTCTTTAGTTTATAATGCATTGAAAAAGAATAAGATTGAAATACCATATCCGACGAGGACATTGTACATGAATTCTAAGCGGAAAAAGTAAATAAGATTGTTTGTGCAGTTGTTTGAGTAAAAAATAATTATAAAAAATGTATTTGTTTAGTTCCTAGCATGTCCAACCAGTTCACTATTAAAGTGGTAAGTCGTTAGTCGTAGGTCGTTTGTCGTCAGATGTTTTTTTCGTTTTTCCGTTTACGACAGACGACAAACGACTTACGACAAACAGTTATT
>JACQSP010000041.1 GCA_016205905.1 Candidatus Woesearchaeota archaeon | reverse complement strand
TGGGTATTATACCCCGCAGCTTGCTGCGATAGCGCACCCAGTTTGTAATCTTAAAAATGCCGTTCACGAAGTGACAAATTTGCCGCATACCCCACAGCTTGCTGTGGCTGGGTAGGCAAATTTGAGGCATTTTTTTTGATTCATAAGACGTGTGGCTGCGCCTTGGAACGTGTGGAGAGCGGTAAAAAAGATACAAATAAGAAATCAGCTAAAAAAATAAGTTATATCTACTAAAAGTGCAAAAAAATAAAAGGTATAATTAATTGTCGAAGTAATCACATATTAACTTATCGAGGCAAAAATGGTTGCAGCAAGCGTTCAAATGCAGAAATATTTTGATAACATCTCTAAAGAATTAGAGCTATGCTATTCAATAGCTAATACTGCAAGAAAACTTAATCTCGACCCTGAGCAAAAAGTCGATATAAGATTAGCCCGAAACATGGCAGAGCGTGTAGAAGCGCTCATCGGTGTTGTAGCACCGCAGTTAATTGGTTCAGGTGTTACAGACAAGATAATCGAGCTGGAAAAAAAATATGCACCCTTGGATTGGAGAGTTGCTCTTTTGATAGCTCATGAAGTTGCCAAGCAAAAGTTTTGTAAGTTCAAAGACCAGAAAGAAGCAATAGAAGTAGGGATAAGAACTGGTTTTGCATACCAAACTGGCGGCATTGTTGCTGCCCCGCTTGAAGGATTTATAGAATTAAAAATCAAAAGAACCAATGATGGGAAAGAATATCTCGCCCCGTTTTATGCCGGGCCAATCAGGGGCGCAGGCGGAACAGCAGCAGCATTCTCATTATTGCTTGTTGATTTTCTTCGCATAAAGTTTGGGTATGCCAAGTATGACCCTTCTCCTGCTGAAATGTCGCGATTTCGAACAGAAATATATGATTACAATGAGCGTGTAACTAATTTACAATACCTGCCTTCTATAGACGAAATAGATTTTCTCGTTAAACATATCCCAATTGAGGTTGAAGGAGACCCAACAGAAAAAATAGAAGTTTCTAATTATAAAGACCTTCCCCGAATTGAGACAAACATGATAAGGGGGGGAATGTGTCTTGTTCTGGCAGAAGGCCTTTCACAAAAAGCGCCGAAATTATGGAAACGTCTTGAACAATGGGGCAAAGAGTTTGGATTTGAATGGGAATTTTTGGGTGAGTTTATTAAGCTTCAAAAACAGATAAAAGCAAAAAAAGCCGTTTCACAGGAGAAAAAAGAAAAATTGTCTCCAAATTTCACTTTTATTGCTGATCTTGTTGCAGGAAGGCCTGTGCTTACCCATCCAATGGCAAAAGGCGGTTTTAGGTTAAGGTATGGCCGAACCAGAACATCTGGTTTTTCAGCAGCGTCTATAAATCCGGCAACAATGCTTCTCCTTAAAAAATATATTGCTGTCGGCACACAATTAAAAGTTGAACGGCCAGGAAAAGCAGCAGCAATGACTGTTTGTGACTCCATTGAAGGCCCAATTGCAAAATTAAAAGATGGTTCAGTGTTAAGAGTTGATTCTGTTGAGCAAGCGAAAAAAATAGTTTTTGAGGTTGAGTCAATATTATTCTTAGGAGATATATTGATTAATTATGGTGATTTTTCAGAGAATGGCCATATGCTTGTGCCTTGTGGTTACAATGAAGAATGGTGGGTAAGAGATATCGAAAAAAAATGTGTTGAACTTTTCGGGACTATTGACATTGATAAACTTTCCAGTTTGCTTGGTTTGGAATCTGAAGAAATAGAAACAATTATGAAGCACCCTTTATTTACACGAGTTTCAGCTACAACTGCATTGTTAATCTCAAAAAAATTAAATGCCCCACTTCACCCGTTTTATACGTTTCATTGGAACCTTATAAACCATGATGAACTTAATTTTTTGCTTGATTACTGGCAAAATCCGCATTTTGTCAAGGAGCAAAGAGAAGATAATGCACTAATAAAAATAATAGTAAAACACGACGATGCAATAAAAAAGATACTTGAATCAATTGGCTGCCCGCACCAGCTGATAAATAAAGAATTTATAGTTTTCAATAAACAATACGGAATGATTCTTAACTCGCTATTGTCTAACAATGCTAATATCAGCACAAGTACAAACACCAGCATTTCTTCATTTTCCAGCCTTTCATCCACCAATAATCCACCTTCAAATTCCTCTTCACCCACTATCCCACTAAAAGGTAATTCCTCTGTGGGCAATTCATCTGTCTCTGCCACTTCTATTTTAGAAATTGATAAAAACAAGAGCATCATAGAAAATCTAACCTTATTGTCAGGCATTCTTCTTAAAGATAAGTCAGGAACTTTTATTGGCGCAAGAATGGGAAGGCCGGAAAAAGCAAAGATAAGAAAAATGACAGGTTCGCCACAAGTTTTATTTCCAGTGGGAGAAGAAGGAGGAAAAACACGAAGTTTTCAGTCTGCTTTAGAAGCCGGAAAGGTAATGGCAGATTTCCCAATTTTTATGTGCCCAAAATGTGAGAAAGAAACAATTTATAAAGTATGCGAAACATGCAAAAGCCAAACAAAACAAATGTACTTATGCAAGGCGTGCGGAAAAACTGACAAACAAAAATGTCCTGCGTGCAAAAATGAGGAATTGTTTAAGCATCAACGGCAGACAATAGATATAAAATATTATTTTGACAATGCACTTTCTATTTTTGGTGAAAAGACGTATCCAGACCTTATAAAAGGTGTCAAAGGGACAAGCAATAAAAATCATATACCTGAACATCTTGTTAAAGGAATGTTGAGAGCAAAACACAATCTTTACGTCAACAAGGATGGTACAATAAGATATGATATGTCTGAGCTGCCCATTACACATTTCAAGCCAGCAGAACTAGGGTCAAACATTAGCAGGCTAAAAGAGCTTGGTTATGATAAAGATATTTATGGAAAAGAGCTGGTTGAGCCAGAACAAATTCTTGAATTAAAACCACAAGATTTGATACTTCCTGGCGGTACGGAAGCAATGGAAGAGCCTGCCACTAAAATTTTATTTCGAACATGCAATTTTATAGATGAATTGCTTATTAAATATTATTCTACAAAACCATATTATAATCTTAAGACTGAACAAGGCCTAATCGGGCATTTGGTTATTGCACTAGCGCCCCACATCTCTGCAGGCATGGTAGGCAGAATAATTGGCTTTTCAAAAACACAAGGCATGTTTGCACACCCATTGTTTCATGCTTCGCTTAGGCGTGATTGCGACGGCGACGAAGCGAGCGTATCTTTGCTATTGGACGGGTTATTAAACTTTTCAACACAATTTTTGCCAGATTCAAGGGGAGCGAAAACAATGGACGCTCCATTAGTTTTAACATCACTTCTTAATCCCGCTGAAGTAGACGACCAAGCGCATGGGTTGGATGTTACATGGCAATATCCTCTGGAATTATACGAAGCAGCAGAACAATACAAAAATCCGTGGGATGTTAAGATAGAACAGATAAAACACAGATTAGGGCAAGAAACACAGTATGAACAAGTAGGTTATACCCATCCTGTTTCAAGTATCAATGATGGTGTTTTATTCTCTGCATATAAATCTCTGCCGTCAATGGAAGAAAAATTAAACGGACAAATGGAGATTGCAAGAATGGTCAGAGCTGTTGATGAGGCAAATGTTGCTGAGCTTGTTATCACCAAACATTTCTTGAAAGACACAAAAGGCAACCTCAGAAAATTCTCACAGCAGCAATTTAGGTGTGTGAAATGCAACGAGAAATTCAGAAGGCCGCCTTTAAGGGGCTTCTGCACAAAATGCAGCGGGAAACTGATATTTACAATATCTGAAGGTTCAGTCTTGAAATATTTGGATATCAGTATAAAACTGTCAAAAGACTTTAATGTTTCTGTATATACAAGACAAACCTTAGACCTTTTAAAAAACAGGATTGACTGTGTCTTCGGCAAAGAAAAAGAGAAGCAGGAAGGATTAGGAAAATGGTTTTGAATCTTGCTTAAAGTTTAGCAGTTTGTTGATACTTTTTAAGCAGCTACTAAGCTTGCCTTCAATTTGTCAGCTTTGCGATTGTATCTCGTAAGACAAAAAGGGGAGCGAAAACACTTGAATAATTGTGTGGTTCCACAACACACTTATTCTGTGGGTTTTCGCCAAAGCTGACTGGCAAGCTTAGTAGCTGCTTTTTAATATCTTATTTCAAAATTATTAAACTTTTCTTTCGAATTAATTTCTTTAACTCTAATATTTTCGACTTTTGCCTGTTCAGGGCCTTTTTTACACCCCCCAATAAATTCGTCAATATTATCTTTATTTCCCTGAACAAGAACGTTAATAGAACCATCTCCTAAATTTTTTGCAAAACCAGTTAGACCGAGAGACACAGCCAATTTCTTTGCATAATAACGAAAAGAAACCCCTTGAACCAATCCGATAATAATTATTTGTACTGTTGTATTTGCCATTTTGATCAGCATTCATAATAATTTATAACCATCCAGCTTTGTAGAACTATTCTTATATTCAGAAAAGAACAAACAATAATTTAAATTTTTGCGTTTACACATTGTTTTGCGCCGCATGCCATACATCTTTTGAACAGATAATTTCCCTCTTTGATTAATTTTGTATCTGGCTTTCCGCAATCTTTACATAGAACATATTCTTCAATATATTTTTCTATCTTTTCATTAATTCTCGATGCTGAAATCTTTGTCCCAAATATGATTCCATTCTTTTTCAGTTCTGCCGGCGTAGCTAGCTCTTTCAGCAGGTATTTCAATAAATGTTCAACTGGCCTGTTTAATGTGCTAGCTATCTGATGAAAGTTGCTTATGATAGTTCTGTTGCCCTGAACGTGGCCCATAACCTTAGGTATTTCAAACCTGGATGTGGCTTCCTGTTTTTCAGGCAGCTTTGTGTATGCTTCATTCAATAAAGCATTATATTCTTCTTCACTTGTCATGTTACCCATCTGCAAAAGGTTAGCAGAATGATTTATAAATCTTTTCGTATGTGCTAGCTTTTCAAATAGATAATACTACAGCCTTAAATTTGTTGCAGTGGCATTATCATAAAATCTATCCATATAAATCTTTTCAAAAGATTTATAAAATATAAACTAAATTAAATCCCCAAGATGGTGTTAAATCTACTACTCAATCCAATAAGCGCTGAAAAAAGGCCTTGGCAGATGTTCTTTTTGGGTGTTATCTTCTCATCACTTTCAATTATTCTAAGTTTAGTAGTTTTTAAGTCGCACAGCTCCTTAGTTATGATTTTCCTTTCTGTTTTGATGAGTTTTCCCATTATTTATAATACTGTAAAATATGAAGAGATTAAAGACGAATCTCAAGCACCAGAGAAAACACTTTTAAAAGAACATTCAAAAGCATTAGAAGTCTTTATGTTTTTGTTTTTGGGGTTTTTAATAGCTTATACTTTGTGGTTTATGTTTTTGCCGCAAGAATATTTAACTGTAGTTTTTAGTGCCCAACTGGAAACCATAACTAACATTAATACTATTATTCAGGGCAATACAATACAAGCAGCACATCTTAAACCAATCTTCTTTAATAACCTCCGTGTGTTGTCTATCTGTGTCTTATTTTCGTTTTTGTATGGTGTTGGAGCAATGTTCATTCTTTCATGGAACGCTGCTGTTATTGCTGCAGCAGCCGGAACCTTTATCCGCGAAAATCTTGCGCACATAAGCAATTATTTCGGGATTGAGTTTGCTGCACGATATTTTCATATATTTTCTGTAGGTATTTTAAAGTTCATGATTCATGGTTTTTTTGAGATATTAGCATATTTGGTTGCAGCGCTGGCAGGCGGCATTATATCTATCGCAGTAATCAGGCATGTTTTAGGCTCAGATAAATTTGAGAAAATAATCTTTGATGTTTCAGATTTGTTAATAATTTCGATTGTTTTATTATTTATTGCTGCAATGGTGGAGGTGTTTATTACGCCGAGATTTTTTTAGGATATTTGAAATGTACCTTCTGTTTACTTGACATAATTTTTCTTTAACAAGCGCCTAACCAAATCAAATACTTTCGGTTAAATGAATAATCCTATTAAATTTACAATAAATATATAAACATTCTTTAACCCCATTTGATTATGTATCAAGCCATCGACAAAGAAAAAATCATACAATTTGTTAGGACAAAAGGGCCAGTTATCCCCAAAGATCTTGTTAAATCTTTCGGCTCAGACACATTTATGACTGGAGCAGCATTATCAGAGCTTGTTGCAAATGGAAAGCTTCTCATAACAACTGTTAAGATTGGCGGAAGCCCTTTTTATTATCTTCCTGAACAAAAAACAAGATTGCAGGAGCTTAGTAAACATTTAAACGAAAAAGACATAAAAGCTTATAACTTGTTAAAAGAAAAAAAGGTATTGAAAGATAATGAATTAACGCCGTTATTAAGGGTTTCTTTACGATATATCCCTGATTATGCAAGGCCTTTGCAGGTTACTGTTGACAATTCGACTGAATTATTTTGGGGGTGGTATTTATTGGCGCAAGAAGAATGTGTTGCGCTTATACAGCAGCATTTAATGCTTAAACAACCCAAAGATGAAATACAAAAAGAAATTAGACAAGAATTAAATTCAGAAAAACCACCCGCCCAAAAAACAATCTTGAAAGAATCCCTGCTCACTGAAGCTCATGAACCGGTGAAAGAAACAGTTAAAACTAAGCCTGAACAAATAAAAATAAACAAGGAGCGTATTGAAACAGTTAACAGGGAAAAAGAAACAATTAGCTCAATAACAGACGAAGAAAAAGATAACCTAGAAAAAGATATAGAGAACATCAAGAGAAAACAACCTGTTTCTGGAATCTCTGAATCATCTATTCCTAGTAATATTAAAGAAATTAAAGAGCAGCAATCATTACAATCATTAACCCAACCCCTAACCAATATTAAATATGATAATATTAAAGATGAGCTATTTTCAAAACTAAAAACTTATTTTAATCAAAATAATATTACGTTTAGTGATGTTGAAATTATTAAGAAAAACAAAGAAATTGACTGTCTGGCAGAAGTGCCTTCGCCTGTTGGCAAAATAGAATATTTATGCAAAATAAAAACAAAGAAAAAGTGCAATGAAGGAGACTTAGCAAGCGCCTATGTCAAAGGCCAGAAAAAGAATCTGCCTGTGTTGTTTATAACAACTGGTGAGGTTACTAAAAAAGCACAATCTATATTAACTGCGGAATTCAAGAACATGAAGTTAGTATTTTTGTAATCATCTATTGGAAGTAGATTGATTGAGAATTAAATGAAACTTAATTAAGAATACATCAAAAATAAGTTAAGAATCAGGGGGTTGATTTATGAAAACGTCTATTAAAAAAAAATCTGTAAACTATAAATTAATCATTGGCTTATTATTGGCGGCTTTTATACTTTTATATGCCTGCAGCCCTAACCAATATGTATGTCCAGATAATTCTGTTGTAAGTGATGCTTCTAAATGTAATGCTGGGGCGCAAACCACACTTTCTACTGCAGAAGAGAAAGTAGTTAACACACAAGAACAAAAAGATGACATCAAAGAAACAAATACCCCAGAAAAAACAGAAATAAAACAAGAAGTTATTCCACAATTAGAATTAACATCACAACAAACAGATACTATTAAAAATATGTTAATGACGCAGAAGACAGCAATATTTCCCCAAATGTTAGGAATAAATGACCAAGTTCCTGTTGGCGGGGCATACACATATGCTTTTGGCATAAAAAATACCAATGTTAAACCTGCGATATTCAAATATACTATCCAACTGCTTGAATCAAAAACAGTTTCTTTAAGCAATGGCGGCGCAGATGATACTATACTTAGCTGGTTTTCAAAGTATACTGATACTAATAAGCAATACACTTTAGGAAAAAATGAAATTGCTTATATTCCATTAATCGTATCTGTTGGTGAGAAAGCAAATAAAGAAGGCAAGCCTACCTTTGCCGGTACATATAAATTTAGGCTTAAAACAGAAACAGTAGAAGAGCCATTTACACACGATTATCATTTTTTTGATTTTACACTTATTGTCAAGTAAATTTTAAGCAAATCTCAACAAAATACAAACTATTTAAATCGACTATTTAAAATGGGCATCGCAATCAAAGATTTAATTACATCAAAAGAAGTTAGTATGGCTGATTTAAATAACAAAATTCTCGCAGTTGATAGTTTTAACATGCTGTACCAATTCCTAACAACAATACGCTCTCCCGACGGCAGTTTATTAACAGACAGCAAAGGTAATGTGACTTCTCATTTAATTGGTTTATTTTCACGTGTATCAACATTTATGGAACTTGGTTTGAAGCCAGTGTTTGTTTTCGACGGCCCACCCCCCAAATTAAAGATATATGAACGGGAAAGAAGATCTGAACTGAAAGCAGAAGCAAAAAAAGAATATGAAATTGCTAAAGAAAGGGAAGATTTTGCCTCAATGAAAAAATATGCAGCCAGAACAACAAAATTAACCACTGAAATGGTTGATGATGCAAAAGAACTGATAACCTGTTTAGGTCTGCCCATTATTCAAGCAGCTTCAGAGGGAGAAGCCCAAGCAGCATACATTGTCAAGCAAAATGATGCATTTGCCAGTGTAAGCCAGGATTTTGATTCTTTATTATATGGCGCGCCAAATATAATCAGAAATTTATCAATCGCAGGAAAAAGAAAAAAAAACAGTGCATTAGGGTATACTACTGTTAAACCAGAGTTAATAAACCTTGACGAGAATTTGAAATCTTTAGGAATCACATCTGAACAATTATTAATATTGTCAATGCTTGTTGGCACAGATTACAATATTGGCGGAATAAAAGGAATTGGGCCACAAAAGGCATTAAAGTTAGTTAAGCAATATAAACATGCCAAGTCACCAGAAGATTACGATGCTCTTTTCAAAGAAGCCAAATGGAAAGATTATTTTGATTATCCTTGGCAGGATGTTTATGAAACTTTCAAGCAAATGCCTGTTGAGAAAATTTATTCTATTAAATTTGTTAAACCAGAGCCAAACAAATTAACTGCATTTTTATGCGACAAGCATGATTTTGATAAAGAACGAGTGGAGAAAACCATAGCCAAGCTGATGGAAACAAAAGATATGAATCAGAAAGGTTTGGGTGAGTTTTTTTGAATTTATCTTGGTTGAATTGTTAGTGTTAAACGAATTTTTCTTGCTTTTGGCTACGCCATCCAACTTTTTTTCATATATTATTTTCAAATCTCTTTCTGCATCAGGATTCTGTTTTCAAAAATGTTCTCTTTTTTAATTACTTCAACAAAATTATAATCATATTTTACAAGATAATTTAACATTCCTCGTCGTATATTTCTAGTTTTAATCCTTAATTGCCTGTAACCTTTTTTCTTTGCCCAAGCTTCAAGATATTGCATCATTGCCTTTAATGCACCTTTCCCCCTATATTTTGGATTTACCCCAACCATCCAGCAATAAAATGAACTCTTACCAAACCGATCATATGCAACAATGTAGCCAATTGGCAGTTCTTTTGTATTTTTTTGATTGTTTGTATTCTTATGATTAATATCTTTGATTGTGTTTTTTTTGTGGATTTTAAGATATGCAACAATAACTAATGTCTGTTTATTGCCGCATCTATCCTGAAAATATTCTTTATTGTAAGAAGTGTCAAACTCCACTATAGTTTTGTTTACCTTTGCAACATCGTCAAATGTTGCTTCTTTTACTATGATTTTTTCAGGCATAATATTTAATAATTATCTTAATTATATAAATTTTTAGTATGTGCATAGCATTTAGT
>JACQSP010000036.1 GCA_016205905.1 Candidatus Woesearchaeota archaeon | reverse complement strand
CACAATCCGTTCCAGGGACGAAGTCCACCGTCTCACTAAAAGTTTTTTACGTTTTTTTAAAGTTATATAAATATTCAAAGTTTAAAATAATAAAACTTAAACTAAAAATCATGAGACGGGCGGCTGCGCCAAGGAACGAAATAAAAAATAAAATTAACTTTATTTACTATACCTTTCTTCATAGCCAGAAACAATATTTCTAAACATTGCGCCAACCTGTGTATCTTCATATCTGTCAAGGTCTTGTTTTTTGCCTGCTCCAAATCTTCCTGGAAAATGTTCTAATAATAATTCTCTTTTTGAGTCAGCATCTGCTGCAAAGCTACCATATACATTTACACCATAATCATCAACTGCTTTAAGAAAATCAATGGCTTTCTTTCTTTTGCTCCCACTCTTTTTTAATGAGGATAATTGAGTTTCTAATGCTGATAATTGTCTCTCAAGTTTTGCTGATAATTCTTCTTCATGTACAACATCAACTAAACCTTGCTGGTACAAGTCTGGTGCTTCAATATCTTCTTCATTGATACCTAATTCATCGCATAATCTAACATATCTAATTGCATTTCTATCTTCCAAAGCTTTAATTCTCTGTTGTTCTAACAATTTCAATGTATTCAATTGTTTGGTGTCTGGTGTTAAATCATACATATTAATCTGTTAGAATTATGCTTATATTTAAAGTTTTTGGTTTTTATTACTATGCAGTGAAACTAAAGGCAGTTAAATATCTGTTTACAAACCAAAATATAATGAAAAATAATCAACAAAAAAACAACAAAAGAAAAAATAAGAAAAATAAATTCAAAAAAATTAAAAAATAAATAAATAAACCAAATCCCTAATAATTAATCAGTATTTCCACATCCTTGCCGAATATATTCTTTAGGTTTTCAAAGATTGGCTCTTTTATGAAAACTTTTGGCAGGATTTCAATCTTTGCAAGATGCTTCTCAAGCTCTTCGAGATTGCTTGACTCGATTGTTCCTAAGCTTCCGTCTGGCTTGATTATTGCCTTGGAAATTTCTTTTTCCTTGTGGTCAATGTCATGAATAATAAATGCTGTGTTATCGAGCAACAATACTTCACCATATCTGTTTCCATGCTTTACTCTTACTTTTGTTCTCTCAAGCTCTCTGCCTCTCTTTCTCTGCATGTATTCAACAAGGAATTTAATTAAGTCCCCTGATGTTTTTCTCGCCTGCTCAACCTCTGTTTTTCCTAATTTTCCAATATCATAATCCTTCTTTGCCTTGATAATCTCGTCTAACATTCTATGATACTGCTGGGGTATAAGCCCTTTATGAATCATTTCGCTCTCAAAGATACTTAAGATTTCTGCATCCTTGACTTTTTCAATGCCCTCTACTCTTAAAATATCCCTGACAACAGTCACAACAGTTTCATAAATGTGAACAATAGATTCCTTTTCTTTCATTAATTCAATCTGTGTGAACAGTTTTTTGACTCTCTTAAGGAATTTATCTGCATCGCTTAATAATTTATCAAGCTCTTTACCGCTTAGATTTTCTTTTGTGCCGTGCTCAAGCTCTTTTCTTACATTAATGTTTGCCTCTAAGATTTTTACATATTCCTCTTCAAGTAATTTTTCTTTTTTGACAAACACTTCTCTCAAAAGCTGCGCTGTTTCTCTTGGAGCAGGTGGTGGAATACCATACAGCATCAATGCTGCTTGTGACGGCGTCAAGATTGCATAATAAGTGTCTTCCATACCAATCTCTTTTACCTTGAATCCAACTCTTTTGAGCATTTGCTCTCCTGAATTCATGAACATATCTATTGCTTCCATTGAAGGCTTAATCTTGCCCATTCTTAACAATTGTTTCCAAGGCATGAAGATGCCTCTATCGAAGAATGGAACACCATCTCTCAATAATGTGAAGATAATTGGGTTTGCTTCTTTTAAAGAATCCCAGAAATCTGTTAAAATATAAACTTGTATGTTCAGCTTGTTTTTGATGCCTGTTATTTCGCCTGCTTCAATACCCATACCAATGATTATTGCCCTTAACTTGTCTTTTAGCTCTGCCCTTGTCATTCTTTTTACGTCTGTGTCGTCAATGACAATGAAGACGTCAATATCGCTTGTTGGTGTTGCCTGTCCTCTGATTAAGCTTCCGCTTAGAACATAAGTTACAATATATTTCTCGAATTTTTTAAGAACCATGCTTTTGTGCACTTCAGCAATCTTTACAGCGCTTAACATTCCTGTGTCGTGTATTGGCGCTGATAATGCTGCCAATTGAAGCAGATCATATTTTGCATCATAGCAGCTTTGCCATAATTCTGAAAAAATTATTGTCTGCGGATAAATGTTTTTGTCAACTTCCTGGGCAATTGTATCAATAATTGTGGCAAGTTTTGACTTTAATTCCTGTTTTGACATATTTTTTGAGTCAGAATCATCAACCAGCACGAGAACATTTATTTTGTTCATATCTGGCTTTTCGCCTTCCTTTGGCTTTTCTGGAGGCAATAATGCAATGCCTGATATATATTTATCAAATTTTTCAATAACCTTTTTTTTGAATTGCTCTAACTTATCCTTTATTTGCTTCAGTTTTTCCTGTGCTTCTTTGGATAAAGGAGGCATGCCAAGTGGCATTGGAGGTAATTTGTCATCAGAATTCTTTGAGTCATTTGGCGCATCAAAATCATTATTTTCTTTTGATATTTCTTTCGGTTCTTCTTTTGCTTCTTCTTTCTTAACTTGCTTGTATGGTTTTTTTGTCATAATTTTCACCTGTGATTTTGTTGTTTAACTATATACTAAACTATTAACTTCACTTAATTTGCAAATGTAATCTGCAAATAATATTAACATAACCGCTTTAACATAATCGCTTCTGTGACATATAGTTTAATATATATGTATATCTATAGTATAATTTAAAAAGAATTGTCTATTCGAGTAGTTATTTCTGTGACAAAAAGGTCATAGTGGATAAGATAAATCTTAACTAGTATGCTTAGGTGAGGTCATGTTTCTCGTTCACAATCCTGTTTCCCGCTCTCAACTCGTATTAGGGACGAAGTCCACCGTCTCATGAAAAATTTTTTACGTTTTTTTAATCGTTATATAATTCGTTTAAGTTTAAAATAATAAAACCTAAACTAAAT
>JACQSP010000035.1 GCA_016205905.1 Candidatus Woesearchaeota archaeon | reverse complement strand
TTGCTTGTTCCTAAATCAATTCCTATTATTTTTGCCATGTTTGTCTACCCCCTATTATTTGTTTTGTAAATTTTATTTTGTTTTGTAATTTTTCATAGCCTTACTTTATTTTGTAAGTTTTATTTCATCTTGAAAGTTTGGATCTTATCCAAAATATGTTGTTGGCTCTTTTTCCTCTTTTTTGTCTTTTTGTTTTTCCTCTAAAACCTCAATAGCTCTTGGCTTTTTTATTTTGCCAAATTCTTTTTCATATTTATCAAGGATTTCACCCAGCATTGCATGAAACCTTTTAATATGAAATGGATCTAAAACAACTACGTCATGCCTGACACAAAACACAGGGCCCGTCTTTGTCCTTGCATCCACCCTAGGAGTGATATTCTTGAAATCTACCACAAATTGCAGCGGTGTAAAGTTTACTGAAACCTCATGTGCATGAAATGCTGCTCCATCTTCATACTGCCAATTAATGTATCGTTCATCCATTATGTTCACCTTGTTTATTTTTTTGTTGTTTATTGTTATTTTCTGTGCTTTTATTTGTATCTTTATTATTATCAAAATTTGTGATTGAACTTGTATCAGATTTTGTATCTGATATTAGATTAGATGTTGTGTTAGATGTTGTATTTATGGCTTCATTATTCTTATTTATTATTCCCCATAATTCATTGACTCTTTGCGGCGTCAATATCTTTCGAGGGCCGAATGCCTTTGCATACGACATTATCTCAACAACCTCTAAAAATTTTACAAGCTTGTTTAAGTCAATCTGCGATTTGTCTTCGAATGAACCAAGCGCCTCATACAGGCTTTGGTCAGATGTCACAAAATTCGGAATTGTATTGCACATTATTTCTGTTGAAAGAGTTTCATCTCCCTTGAAATAGCGCATAATTGCCTCTGCGGTCAAATATTTTTTTTCTTGTTTTATTCCTTGCTGCATTTTATCACCTTTATTGGGTGCTGGGTTCTAGGTGCTTGGTGCTAGAGACGATGAATTATCGCCGCTAGCACCTAGCACCTAACACCTAGCACCTATTTCAATATTTCATAATTCAATATTTTTCTTAATCTCCGCTTGTCTGAAACTAAATCCTTAAGCTCTCCGCCTTGAATTGGTGTTTGAAATTGTAAAAACGTTGACCATTGCCGTATAGATTCCGGATCTTTTGTATTAACTAAATAATTAAGCGCAAACCATTGCGTTAAGGCTTCGCCATGTTTGCTTTTTACGCTGCATACTTTGCAATGCAATGGCTTAACATCATGAATCATACATCCCAATTCGTCATGCAGCATTATACATTTGCCGTAAGGTTTTTCGGTTTTGGTTTTTTCGTCTTTCTGTTTCTCCTGCCTAAACTTGTAGCAGGTTGTGTTGAATCGCTCGTGCTCAACAAGATAAGTTTCTTTGAATTTTTTCTCACTTAAGTTCATGGATTTGGCAATTCTTGGAATGTCCTCTTCCAAAACAATGCCGGAGTCATGTTTGCAGCAATTATTGCATTTGTCGCATTCTTTCCCGACTTCAAGCACAACCTTCAATGGCGTTTGTTTAGTGATTACAAGCATAGTATACCTCTTTTTTTCAGTTTTTATTATTGTAAGCAGTAATGTTAATTATTAATGTCCGTGCCTATATACTAAAAGCACAAAATAATTGACATTATTTTGTGATTTTGTATATCTCGGGAATCAGAGATTCCTGAGAAGTTAGAAAGCTTTGCTTTCCAACTTACAAAAGCAATTAATTTGTTCGAAAATTTATTGCTTTTAGTATATTAGCCACGCTGATTATTCACATTAATCTTATTTTCATTCATTTTGTTAATCTTTTTACTTATTTTAACTTTGGATGTTCTAATTAATTTATTATTGAACATGTATCCTTTTTGCAGTTCCTCAAGCACAATATTATCTTCTTTGTCAGATTCCTGCAGAAGCAAAGCTTCATGAAAATATGGATCAAACCTTCTGCCCAAAGCAGTTATTGGCCTTAACCCTTGCTTTTCCAAAACATCAAATAATTGTGAATAAATTAGCTCTACACCTTTAATAAAATCTTCTTCTTTATCCTTAGTTTTAAATGCCATTTCAAAGCTGTCTAAGATCGGCAAAAGTTTTGAAACAAATTCTGCATTTGCAAGCTTGCAAAATTCCTGCTTTTCCTTATCAACTCTTTTTTTATAGTTTTCAAACTCTGCCTGAAGCCTTTGCAAAAGCTCTGTTAATTCCTTGAGATTTTGTTCTTTGGCTGAATGCTCTTTATTTGAATTATTGGATGGATTTTCCTGATTTTTTTCAGTTTTTTCGTGTGTTTTCCCAACCTTTCCAGACGGAACTGATTCTCGATTATCTGGGTTAGGTTGTGTTTCTGTACTATCCACCTTTTCTTCATTCCTTGCTTCATTCTTTGTCTTTTTTTGCATTTTAATTCACGTTTATGTCTGTTTGTTTTGTTAACAACTTATAGTCACGGACATCAATAGTTGAATATAAAATTCCGTGACTATATTCGTGGACTTTAACTAAATTAATACAGATATTAAAGTCCACCGCTATAGGGGGTTGTTTGTGATAGTTCATCTATCTTTGTTGACCTTAAATCAACAATGTTGAATTAAGGTAAACGAACTAATATATAAATGTTGTGAATTTTGGCTGAATTTTGACAAAATTGAGTATAAAACAGGTTAAGAAGGTATATAATTTATTTAAAGGTTCTAAAGTTTAACCTACTCAAAAACTTTATAAATATCCCCTTTATACATCTAGCAATAGGAATAATAAGAATATAATGGGAATATTAGACATAAGGAGTAAACAACAATGGGAAGAATAAAAACAACACAAATAAAAAGAATAGGCAGAAAGCTGTTCAGTTTGTATGGCAGTCAATTTACTGAAAATTTTGAAGAGAACAAAGTAAAGGTATCTGGATTTGTAAATGTTCAGTCAAAGAAATTAAGAAATATTATCTCTGGATATGTCACAAGACTGGCTAAAAGCCATAAAGATGAATAGATAGAGAGATATGTGGTTATTATTTTATTATTAAATCCTGCAGTTTTGAAACAGACTACAAGACTACAATTACATTAATAGTGGTACATTAATAACTTAAAGGAGGGAAGAAAAATGACAGGAGATAACTCAGTATTTATCGGCAACAAGCCATTTATGAACTATGTAACAAGTGTTGTTATGCAGTTCACGACAAAAAACGCGCCTGAAGTGATTGTTAAAGCAAGAGGAAAATTTATTTCTAGGGCTGTTGATGTTTCAGAAGTAGCAGCTAAACGCTTCCTTGACAAACAAGTTGATGTAAAGGAAATAAAGATAGACAGCGAAGAATTTGAAAACAAGGAAGGAAAAAGGGTAAGAGTAAGCACTATTGAAATAGTCCTCAAGAAAAAATAAATATTTATTTTCTAGTTTTTTATTGGATTTAGAGATAAGATTTAAATAGAGATAAACTTATTTAGAAAAATATGGGCCTGTAGCATAACGGATAGTATTTCCTTAAGGCATTATTCAATGTACTTGGGAGATATCAAGCGACCGGCTTCGGACCGGCTGATCGGGGTTGTTATAAAAAGTGGTTATAGCACCGAATTTCGAATCCCTGCAGGCTCGTTTTTTCATTTTTAAGAAAGTATTAAGTATGTTTATTTTGTGTGAAATAATTAAATGGGGAAGAATATATCTTTCAACAAGGAGTATATTTTTATTTGAGACATAAAAACAAGTATAAACTGCTTTACTTCTTTTCTCATATGTAAAATGCGTATCACAGTTAAAATATTGTTTTAGTAATACTTTAATATCAATTAAAGGATAACCACTAGTTATTTTAATTACACACTGTGGTATTACCCTATCTTGAATGTTATGTTTAATTTGTATATGACCATCACCATCAATTATACCTGCTAAATATGCGCTAAATAGTAACGGATTAGATTTAATTTCAGAAGGGATCTTTTGTTTAGCCCATTTTTCAAATATATGCCAATCTTTGTTAATAGACGTTTGTATTACATACAGGTTTTTATTGGGTCTTTTACGCAGATTTACGGTCCTATTAAAATGATTAAATAATATTTCTTTAAATTTTAATGCCATTGGTATAGAAATTGAAGCTATGCTTAAGATTAATCTTATTTGAAGCCTATCTCTTTTTTTGTTATAAAAGTTATATATACACCCATCTGAATGTAGTACCCCTATAAAATAGGCGAGATCCTCATTTATTAAGGAGAAGTTATGATTGTTACAATTATAATAAATTGGTGTGTTCATAATTCATTAAAAGTAGTTATTATTTATATACCTTACGGCTGGTTGTCCAGTGGAAAAATGACCAGTGAAACCTCGACGACAAAAAGATTAAAGAATTGTTGTGTCCAGTGGATTCTACAAAAAACAAAGCAAGTTTAATAAAAAATGTAAACAAAATCTGAACTTTTGCGTTTTTCAACGATAATCATCTACACAATAAATCAAAATTGAAAATAGCTTCTTAAAGCCCATAAACTCCAAGTTTAACGGTTTTAACCATTTGGGTAAAGTAAAAAACGCAAAAGTTTAAAAAATGATATATTTAAATACTAAATCTACATTTATCATCAAAAAATACAATTTTGAGAAGGCCTTATGATAAAAATAATTGTTTTGGGTAAAACAAAGGAACAGTATCTTAAGTCCGGAATAGATGATTTTCTGAATCGAATAAATAATTTTCATAAAATTGAATATGTTGTGCTAAAAGACAGGGAAAACATTAATGAAGAAGGAAAAGAAATTCTTGAAAGAATAGATGATGAGTTTGTTATTGTTCTTGACGTGTTTGGAAAGGACTGTAGCTCAAGATTATTTGCAGAGGTTATTAAAAAAGAATGTATTGAAGAAGGGAAAAAGCTTGTTTTTATCATCGGCTCTGAAACAGGACTAAGTGAAGATGTGAAGAAAAAAGCGAATTTGCTGTTAAGCCTTTCAAAGATGACTTTTACGCATGAAATGGCAAGATTGATTTTGTTAGAACAGATTTACAGGGCGTTTAATATCATCAAAGGGACTGGATATCATAAGTAACTGTGGAATGTGAAGTTAGTTAGAAAGCTTGAAGGTCTGAAAGCTTGAAAGTGCATCATGTGAGTCTTACTTTCAAGCTGTCAAGCTTTCTAACTTTCAAGCATTTAAAATTTTTCATGAGACGGGTGGCTACGCCCACAAACTGGTTTGTAGTGAGTAATAAGGTTTAAAGCAGAAAAAAGAAACTAAAAAAAGGAAGTCAAACAGATACAAAAAAATCAAAAAGGCAAGAGAATGGCTAATGCGTTTATATTTCATGGAACTTCAGGATATCCTGAAGAGAATTGGTTTCCCTGGCTAAAAGAAAGGCTTGAATCACTTAATTACAGAGTATTTGTTCCGCAATTTCCAACTCCTGAAAACCAGTCGCTTGAAAATTGGTTCAAGGTATTTGAAAAGTATAAAAAGTATTATACACTTGATACAATTCTAATTGGCCACAGTTTAGGCGGAGCTTTCCTGCTGCGAGTTTTGGAAAAATATAATATTAAAATTAAAGCAGCATATATTATTGCAGCACCAATCGGGGTTTTGCCAATAAAAAATTATGACGGTGACAAACTGTTTATTAAGCATGCTTTTGATTGGGAAAAAATAAAAAGCCATGCAGGAAAATTCTTTGTATTCCATTCTGATAATGATTCTTATGTTTGCCTTGGAAATGGCGAAAAACTTGCAAAACATCTAAAAACAGAGTTAACATTTATTCCTAACGCAGGACATTTCAATGCAAAAGCAGGATACCTGAAATTTGAGTTGCTTTTGGATAAGATTAGATTTAATTAACATTAGCGTTAAATGAATTACTTTTTTGCCAAAAGAGGCAGGGGTAAAATTTAGGTAAATTTATATATAAAAACTAGATTTTATATGTTATATGGCAGATGAAAAACCGAAGCAGAACAAAATAATGAATAAAGAGCATAAAAAAGAGAATAAAGAAGAAAAACATTCAGAGAAAAAGATAGGCATCACTGTCAAAAAATCAGAGAATTTCAGCGAATGGTACACCCAAGTTTGCAGCGAGCAGGGCGCTGATTTGGTTGATGTAAGGTATGGTGTTGCTGGTTTTGTCGTGCACAAGCCATGGGCGTTTAAAATATTAAGAAGGATTTATGATCTTCTGGATTATGAAATTGAAAAAGACGGGCATGAGCCGTTTTTATTCCCTACAGTTATTCCCGAGGAAAATTTAATTAAAGAAAAGGAGCACGCTGGTTTTGCGCCAAATGTATTCTGGATTACTCAGGCCGGCGAAGAGAAACTTGAAAGAAGGCTGGCGTTAAGGCCAACAGGAGAAACTGCGATTTATCCAATGTACGCTTTGTGGATAAGGAGTTATAAAGACCTGCCTTTAAAAAGATACCAAAGCAGAATAACTGTGTTCAGGAATGAGGCCACAACAAGGCCATTTATGAGGGGCAGAGAATTCATGTTCTACGAAACTCATGATGTATTTGCAACACATGAAGAAGCGCTTGCACAGATAAAAACAGACATGAAAATAATGAACAAGGTTACTTATGAAACATTAAAGATTCCGTTTATTTTCTTCAAAAGGCCAAAATGGGACAAATTTCTTGGAGCTGTTGATACTTACGCATCTGATACAATCATGCCGGACGGCAAAAGAAACCAATGCTCAAGCACCCATGATTTAGGCCATAATTTCGCAAAGGTGTACGGCGTTGAATTTGTCGACGAGGATGGAGAAAGGAAGCATGCTTATCAAACTTGTTTTGGCCCTGGAATTTACAGGATAATGGCAGCATTAATCAGCATCCATGGCGATGACAATGGATTAATTTTACCTACATCTGTCGCGCCAATACATATGATTATTATCCCAATTACTTTTAGCGGCAAGCCTGATGTCAACGAGAAGGTTATTAAAAAATGCAGAGAAGTGGAAGAATTAATCAAGAAAACCCCTTACTCTGTAAAGGTTGATCTTGGCGAGGGAACACCAGGGTATAAATATAACAAATGGGAATTGTTTGGTGTGCCATTTAGAATTGAAATCGGCCCTAGAGAAGCTGAAGCTAATGAAGTAACGATTGTTAACAGGATAACCAAGGAAAAGAAAAAACTAAATTTGAAAAAAGTTGAAATGGAATTGAATCAATATGTTGATGAGCATGAAAAACTATTAAAGAAAAAAGCAGATGAATATTTTAAAGGAAATACTAAAGAGGCTTTTACATTAAAGGAAGTTAAAAAGATTATCGAAGAACACCGCGGGTTTATTATGGCGCCATTCTGCTCGATGGAGCATGAAGGTGGGAAATGCGCAGATAAATTAAAAGCTGAAACAAATGGTGGAGATGTTTTAGGCGTTAAGTTTGAGAATGCTGAAACACCTAAAAAAGGCCAAAAATGCATTGTCTGTGGAAAAGAAGCCAAGCATATTGTTTATATTGCGAAGAGTTATTGATGTTTAAACTACTCTATATTTGTTTATTCACTTTGTACTTTAATGATTATTTAGCTTTCTGAAGTTCAGCGACGACAGTTATTTAAATAGTGCTTCTTGTTTTCTGACTCCTAACATTAATAAATGGCTAAAATAAAACAAAAAAAACCAAAGATTACACCACAAAACCAAAACATTGATATATAAAGTAAGATTTATCTTACTTGGTGATAAATATGGATATAGCTATTACAAGAATGAGTTCCAAAGGACAGATAGTTATACCTTCAGAAATGAGGATTGGAATTAATGAAGGTGAAAAACTGTTATTAATTAAAAACAACCATCAGATTATTATGAAAAAAGCAACTGAGTTAAACAAGAATTTTGATGAAGATATTATTTTTGCAAAGAGAACAGAAGAAGCATTCAAAAGATATGAAAAAGGAGAGTTTAGGACTCTTCCTGCAGATAAATTTCTTAAGATGCTTGAAAAATGCTAGATATAAGCTACGAGCCACATTTTCTTAAGTTTATTAAGAAAATTAAAGATTCTACAACTAAAGAAAGAGTCAAGAAGCAAATAGCAAAGGTTATATACTAAAAGTGCAAAATAATCGAACATTATTTTGCACTTTTGTATATACAAACGTGATTAATTTTCGTACAAATTAATCACGTTTAGTATACAAAATCCTGAAATAGGTAAGCCTATGATGTATGACCGAAAGGGAACTAGAGAAGTATATGTTTCACCATATAGGTTATCTTATATTTATTTAAAGGAAGAAAATAAAATTATATTTTTAGACCTGTATCACAAAGATGAGCAATAGTTTTGTTGGTTTTATTATAATTATATTTCGTGTAAACGTATAACAAAACAACTCAAAAAAGAATGAAAAAATAAAATATTTTAAAGTAAAATTAATTATACAAACTCTACTCTTTTGGCTCTTATGCCTTTCTTTTGAGTGTGCTGCTTTTTACAAACCACACATTCATACCTAAAATCTGTTTTTTTAGTGCTCTTTGAGCCTGTTCGCTTCCATTTAGTTACTGCTGGCTTAGAATATCTGCCTAAGTTACCATGACCGCGGGCTTTTCCTCTTCTTCTTGCTCTGATTTTAGAGCCCTGTGTTAAAGAGCTGGCTTGTTTTTTCTTTGTCTGTGTTACCTTATGCTCAGTATGTTTCCTGCAATAAGGGCAAAATCTTTTGACACTTTTTGGTTTTTTCATGATAATTACCTCATAACTTGTTTATCTATAAGCTTATTAATCTGTAATAACTATTGTTATTTAGAACTATTTATAAAGATTTTGATTGAAAATTTCAAAAATCGCTTGTTATACTAAAAGTGATTAATTTTCGTACAAATTAATCACTTTT
>JACQSP010000039.1 GCA_016205905.1 Candidatus Woesearchaeota archaeon | reverse complement strand
GAATCTCTGATTCCCGAGATATACAAAAGTGCAAAATAATGCTTGATTATTTCGCACTTTTAGTATATTTAATTATCTCAATTACTTTTGTGGTTTATGGAAAAAACTAATTGCAATTAAGCTAATTACAATCAGCATAATCAATCCCAAAAAGTACATATTAGCCTTATTCTTACCATCTACAAATATTGCTTTTCCCGTTATTACGTTGATTACTTTGCCAAACAAATTCTTTTTTGACTCGCTATTCTTATTATCATTTGCATTATTCTTGTTGTTTAGCTCTAAATTAGTTTCCTGAGTTTTTGATTGTTCTGTTGTTTGTTTTTGATTAACTTCTTCATTTATACCTTCTGTTTCAGATTCATCTTCTTTATTTGCCAATTGCGGCGGTGTGCAAAACTGTGTTGTTGACGGCTTGTTTGTTGAAGGACTGCAGCTATTTATATCTGTGCAATCTCTAGATTTCATACCTGCACTAACACACTCGCTCCATTCACCGCATTCCCATTTTGATACACAAACCTCTGAGTTTGGTGTTCCGCCACCACCGCCACCTCCTCCTCCACCCCCACCACCCCCGCTTGGAGAAGTGCTAGGTGTGGTCTGCACAACAGTATAATTTATTTCTCTCAATCCAGAATAATTTAATCCCTCAACTTTGAATTTGTTGATTGTGGAGTTATACGTGCAAGTGAACCCATTTTGTACAGTGGCATTGCAATTAACTTTATACTCATTAGTGCCAGTACATTCCTGTGATATGTCAGTTAAACTTTGAACCTCAGCATTTTTTATACAAACTGAACCATAACTGCTTTTATTTGCGAGATAACCTGTTTTTGTCTGGCCAGACGGCAATGTTAATCCATAAATTATAATCTCACCTACACTTTGATTGTCAGATTCATAAATAGTAATGTTTGTTAAATCAATAAATGTTGTTGAGAAATCTATTGTTGCTGTAATAACTGGTGTTGTTCCAGTGTTAATTTCGAAATAATATGTTTCATTGCTGCCAGAAAGATTTGTTAAGTTTGAACTTTGGTTAAATAATACAGCTAGATTTGCAATATCTGTGTTTATACTGCTTGCATTGCCTTTTATTTTATCTGCTGAATCATTGATACCATCATTATCGTCGTCAGATTCTTCATTGTCAGGCAGACCATCATTATCTGTGTCTTTTAGTTTTGTTGTGAAATTGAAAACATAACTGGCTGAAATGTTGTTTGTAGAATTATCAAATAAATTTTTTGTAACATTGACTGTGTAGAAAGTATTTTCTTTTAATAAGACATAAGGTGTGATTATTGTTTTGTTCAGCGCTGTGTTAAAACTTATATTTCCGTAGACTCTATTGCCATCAGAATCTTGAATATGGATATTATTAATATTAGGAAAAACTAACTCATTGAAAGTTATATTAATATCTGTGTTAAGGGATAAGTTAAGAGAGCCGTTTGAAGGATTATTGCTGATTACATATGGCGCAGTAGAATCTCTCACTGTAACTGTTACATAAGCAAAACCAGAGTTTCCAGCAGTATCAGTTGTATTTAAACTTACATTAAAGATACCTGAATTAGCAAACTTATGCAGTGCAACCTCGCTTGTATTAGTTGAAGAATCACCAAAATTCCATGAATAACTTATAACCCCAATATTATCGCTTGAGTTTGAGCCGTTGAATAGTATGTTAACATTCTGGTCAACAGAGCTTTGATTAACACTTGCAACAGAAGTTGGCGCAATATTGTCTGACACTGTAATGTAATATATTGCAGAAGTTGCATTGTTATTTGCAGCGTCATAAACAACAGCTGTATAATTTATTGTCAACAAACTGTTTGAAGGCAAAGTTAAGTTTACTGTGTAATTGCTGCCAACTAAACTAGCGTTTAATACTGTGCCGTTTCCTAAAGTTATATTCCCACCCATTATGCCCACATTATCATTTGCATTTATTTCAATAGAAATTGTTTGATTGGTGTAGCCAGATTTATTTCCAGTAATGCTTATTATTGTCGGCGCAGTATTATCTGTAAATGTTATATTTATAATCTTTGTAGAGCCAGACATTATACCAGTTGATGTTCCATTTCCTGATGAGTTATATGCAAGAACAGTAATACTATCAGCAATAACATTACTGCATGCCATAGTACATCTGTAGCTATTATTATAATTATTATTATCTGCTGGAAATCCTTTGCCTGTCAATGTTGTGTAGGTTGTGTTTATTCCGTTATTTCTTGCAATAGTACAGCTAATGTTTGTGCCGTTTAATACTGCGACATTATTAGAGCTGAATACATAACCTTGGACATTACATAAGCTCAAATTTTGCTGTGAAGCAGAAAATATCTCTATGTCGCTAAAAACATAAATACTTAACAAAGATAATAAGGAGAAAACTAATAAAAATATACTTATAATAATTTTGTTATTAATTCTCTTTTTTTCTAACATTGCATTTAACATTATATAAATGAATCAAATATTAAGAATTAATATATCTATCGATTTATATAAAAGTTTCGTTAGTTTCTCTCAAAACTCAATCAATTATTGTTAAAAGGGTAAGTAATAAGTCTGCCTCCAATTTGTCAACTTTGCTGTTATATCGTAAGACTATAAAGGAAGCGAAAACATTCAGTAAAGACAGTTGATTTTACTATATCTTACCTTTCGTGTTTTCGCCAAAGTTGACTGGCAGACTTATTACTTACTTAAAAAGGTATGCACATACTAAAAAAGCTAAAAACCTTCGTATTTAAATATCCACAATGCATTCCTTACCCTATTTCACACATATTTATAGAGAACTTTGCCGAATAGTATAAATTGTTGGGGATAAATCGAATATGTTGGATATGAATAATGGTACACTAAGCTTGAAAGAGACACCTGATTTAAAGTATATTCAAATAACAGATTTACATAAATATGATGGTCCTTTTTTGCTTATAACAGGAACTGATTTCCAATATCTTCCTCATGGTGAGATATACATAGACTTAACATCTACATCAGAATTTTCTAGATTATATGGCATAAAACAGCTTGGATTAGTTGGATCGAGTTGTGCCAATGCTTGTCAGGATCAAAAACGAGGGTTTCATTCTGATGTTACAGGAGCAATGATGGATATTGTGCTTTTCAGAAACAATTTTAATGAGCATGAAAGAAAGCTGGGAATTGCAGCAGGGTTATACCATGATTTAGCAATAATGCCTTTTTCAGACCAAGGAAAATTAATCAGGCCTGGAAGTTATGAAGAAGAGTCTCTTGTTGAATATCTAATAAAAAAATCTTCTAATCTTAAAGAAAGGCTAAAAAAACATGATGTTGGAATTGAGGAGTTAATAGATACTATCCAAGGAAAGGGTAATGTTGGGAAATTACTTAACTCAAAAGAGGGCATTGATGTTGATAACTTATCTTATCTGGCAATAGACCAAGTTTGGATGTGTGGGTCTATTCACAGCGATGATGACCGATTAAAGTTGAGAGAGAAAAATATATTTGACCAGTATAACAACCTGCGGTTTATCGACGGAGAATGGGTATTTGATAATCCTAAATTGCTAGTAAACCTATTAAAATTCAGGGCTTTGATGTACAAACATACTTATCATCATCAATTTAACAGAGCAAAAGAAGCATTCTTGATACGGGTTTTAAGAGAACAATTAGGACAGAATACAGTTATAGAAGATATGCTTAAATGGAATGATGAAACATTTAATCAATGGTTTAATGCAACATTTGGTTCTGCCAAGGAAAGGCTTTTCTTTAGTATAGGCATTGAACCATTTGTTGAGATAGGCAGAGAGTATGACTTGTCAAAACTGGAGCAATTAAGAGCAGAAACAGAGAATGAAGAAAAAGGAATAATAGTTGAACATTTAAAGCCACCAAGAGATGCAACAAAGAATCTGGTTCTGTATAATGGCGAAGTGAAACTGCTTGAGGATATTCCTGAATTCTCTGAAGAGGTAGCTAAAATACGAGAGATAATAAGAAAGTTGAATTATATTGGGATTTATAAGCTGGTGGAAAATTAGCAATTGAAATTAGTAGAATTATCTTAAGTTTTCTATAATTTGGCACCAAACAGAAACGTTTAATAAACATTTAATTAATAATTTTCGACACTACAACTAACATCTATTCTCCTTTTATATTTTGTTACAAATTCCTCCCTTTCTTCAGGTGTGACAATATAAATTGAAGAAATAAATTTAACATCTATACCCTTTCCTTTTTTTCTATATGGTGGATATTCAACATATACTGCCTCAAATCTGAAATCATCAATTTGTTTATCAACAAAAAAATCACGATGAATACCAACAATTACCCCTTTTCTTTTTAATGCTTTGTCTATATTTTTTTTGACTGATTTTTTTTCATGACCTTTTTTAACTGCTATTTTTTCTAATTCTCTTCGCAAAGATATTTTTAATTTATAGTCATCAAACCAATTTTCATAATCATCACCTAATTCATCTAATGCATCAGCTAAGCTGCAATTATTATATAAAAAATCATAAAATGCTCTGTAACATGCTATTTGTTTACTATAATTATATGCGCCTTGTAAACTGTAATTATATGGTTCAAGACAGGAAAAGCTCCACTCATTATTTGTCTCATAAGATAATACTCTCTTTAAACGGCTTAAAACCCCAGCAAAATGTGAATACTGATAAAAGAAACCATATTTTAGGATTTTAGCTAATGCATCTATGCTTGTTCCATGATATAGAACATTATCTTTTCCTAAAATATATTCATCTAATGTTAATAACCGATTTTTCATTAATTAATGGATATCTTTCACTTTTTTAAATTTAGTCTTTTAAATTAAGTTGCCTTAACTAATACACATAAATTTCAATACTCTCTTATGTTTGACCATATTCTCAACAAAATATATAAATTCATCACCATATGATAATTCTTTATGTATGACATAATCATTGGAAGGGATGAAACCGACAAAAAAAACTTTGGCAGCAAAGGTGTTATTCTATTAGGTAAGCAATATGTCCAAATGGGGCAAACCACTTCTTTAAGCAATCCTGTTTATTTAGACGTGATTAGAAGCCATGTTTTTTTTATTTGCGGGAAAAGAGGGTCCGGAAAGTCTTACACTATGGGCGTCATCGCAGAGGGAATATCTGACTTACCTGCCGAGGTTAAACAAAATATTTCTGTCATCATGCTTGACACAATGGGTGTTTATTGGACAATGAAATACCCCAACAAAAAAGATGAGCTTCTGCTCAAGCAATATGGCATGAAATCAAAAGCATTGGATGTTAAAATTTATACACCAGTGGGATTTCATAAAAAATTCCTGAAAGAAGGTATCCCCACAGACGCTGCTTTTTCAATCAAGCCAAATGAATTGGATGCAAATGACTGGTGTTTGACATTTGGCGTAAAAAGAACAGAGCCAATTGGTGTTTTAATAGAAAGAATAATTAATAAGCTTAAGGGTGAAAAGCCTGAATATTCTGTCGAGGATATTGTTCAAGAAGTTCAGAATGATGATAGGTCTGAACAGGCAGTTAAAGATGCTGTTGAAAACAGGTTTCTTAATACAGAAACATGGGGATTGTTTGATGTGCAAGGAACTACTCTTAGAGAATTAGCTGTTGGCGGACAGGTGGCTATTTTGGATGTAAGCTGTTATGCCACTGCTGCGAACGGATGGGAAATAAAAAATCTTGTTATAGCATTAATTGCACAAAAATTATTTATTCAGAGAATGATTGCAAGAAAAGACGAGGAATACAAACAGGTTCAGTCTTCTATTCAATTTGGCGGTGAAGAAGCCAAGCAGGAGATGCCTTTGGTATGGCTTGTTGTTGACGAGGCGCATGAATTTTTGCCGCATGAAGGAAAAACAGCTGCAACAGATGCCCTTGTTACAATTTTAAGAGAAGGCAGACAACCAGGCATAAGCTTGATACTTGCAACACAGCAGCCTGGAAAGATTCATACTGATGTTATGACACAGGCAGATATTGTCCTCAGCCACAGAATTACTGCAAAGCCTGATGTTGAAGCTCTTGGATTATTAATGCAGAGCTATATGAGGGAAGGATTAAATGCGCAGTTAGACAAATTACCGTCTGCAAAAGGCGCTGCGATAATATTTGACGATACTAATGAGCGTGCATATCCATTAAGAATAAGGCCAAGGCTTACATGGCACGGCGGAGAATCGCCTATTGCCATACATTCAACCGGCACAAATCTGCAATAGTTTTAATCTATAAATCACCCCATATACAATTTATTACAGATTAAATAATAAATTTAATACCTGCTTTATTAATATCTAATTTATGATAATTACAAATATTAATTATATTTGACTTAACATGAAAAAAGAAATTCGTTTATTGGGTTTTGATGATTCTGCATTTAATAAATTTAAAGACAAAAAGGTTAAGGTAATAGGATGTTTTTTTAGAGGGGGGAGTTTTCTTGACGGAGTTTTAAGCTTTGATGTTGAAATTGATGGTATGGATTCAACGCAGAAAATCATTAACGCTATTAATAAAAGCAAATTCAAAACACAAATTCAGGCAATTTTACTTGATGGAATAGCATTTGGCGGGTTTAATATCATTGATATTAAAGAATTATTCAACAAAACAAAAATTCCGATGATTGTTGTGATAAGAAGAATACCGAATATTTCAAAAATAAAATTAACATTAGCTATATTAGGCATGAAAAAAAAGATTAAATTGATTGAAAAGGCAGGCAAGGTTCACAAGATTGGCAAAATTTATGTGCAGTGTTCTGGCGTTAGCCTAAACCATGCCAAACAAATTCTTAAAATAAGCTGCACTCATAGTTATTTGCCAGAACCGATAAGGGTTGCGCATTTAATCGGCGCAGGTTTATACTTTGGTGAAAGCAAGGGCAAGGCGTGAGTTATTTTAGAATTTTTGTTTGTTTCGTTCTTGGCATGTCCAACAGGTTCACTATGAAAACTAGGTGCTAGGTTCTGGGTGCTAGGTGCTGGTGTCGATAATTATTCTAACTAGCACCTAGCCACTAGCACCCAG
>JACQSP010000034.1 GCA_016205905.1 Candidatus Woesearchaeota archaeon | reverse complement strand
GAAATAAACACAATAAATAATATCATTGAAGAGCTTTGCCCTGAGTTTTATAAAGCATTGCAGGCAACAGATATAGAAAGAAGAGAAGCAAAAAGAGAAACAAGAAATGAAAGTTCTACTGAAGGTTCAACCAAAGACTCTATTTCTGATTTAATTATTGATGTAGATAAAATGGAGTTAAGAGAAACTGAAATGTGGAAACATTTAAACACTGAATTTAATGAAGTAATGCATTCTACTGAAAAATTCAAAGGATTAGTAAGTAAATTATATGATGTAATCGCCAGCAATGCAGTAGATTATCTGCTTGCATATATTTTGTTAACAGATATAGTTATCTTAGATGATATTTATCAGGTTCAGGAATATGATAAGAATGGTTTTAATCCTCGCCAAATAAGTATTGTTGAAGGCGGCTATGAGATTGATATTGAAAGAAGAGGCGAAACTTATTTGGGAGTAAAATACAGTGAAGAAGGTGATGAAATAGGCAATGCAAAAAGAAGATTACCAAGCTCATGGGATATAATGATTGATGGAATTGGAGAGTGGGAAGATAAAGAAAGTAAAGCAGGAAAAAGATTTTTACATAGAGTTGTTGGTTTAGCATTAAAAAACAGAGTAAATGATGCTGCACGAAGAAAAGGTTATAATAACTGTTTATTAGTTCCTTATAAAGTGGATACATTTAGCCTACCAAAAACACTTCTTGTTTGTGAGCATAGATTTAATTATGATGAATTAATGAAAGCAGGTTACAAAGTATAAGTAAAAAGGAAATATAACAAAAATCATTCAATACAATCATTCTCTTGATTCTATAATTAACTTGTGGTCATGTGGATGTATATATGCTTCTTTATCCTCTACTAATTTTAAGTAATCTGCAATCTTCTTTGGTATTCTTACTGCTAGAGAGTTTCCTGTTCTTGTTATAATGTCGGACATAAATATTTATATTATTTGTTATGTCCGACAAATATAGTAAGTGACACGATTTATATAAAAATTTAGGTCACTTACTATACTTTTGTCATTGAACCTAACCCTATATACTTTTTTTCTTTGCTGCTTCTTCTATCTTTTTTGTTGTGGCGGAATCAGTAAAAGACTCACCACACTTATCGCAAATATCCGCTGGAAATTCACCTAAATCAACACCAAACATTGTTTCTTTTACTTTGCCTTTTTTTAATGCTCCTTTTTCGCACATTGGACATTTCATCTTATCATATAAATATAAGCAATAATTTAAATTTTTCCAATTTTTATGAATAACTTTTTATAATCTTATTAAAATAGACCTTATTTAACATGAAATTCATAATAGAACATCTTGACAAAAGGCTGTATAAATGGTGCTTTTTAGAGTATAAGCACATTTCCGCAGTTGTTGGCAGAGACAAGGTTATGTTTACAAATGTTTCTGGCGCTAAATCAAAACAAAAGCTGTCTGAATTAGGGATTGTTCATGATAAAAGTATCGCCAGCTTAAGTGAAATTCATAAAAAACGCATTTGCGTTCTTGATCCTTTCGCTGAGAAAACATTGATTACAGAGGACAAATCTATGTTTGATTATTTTGTTTTCGGCGGTATTTTAGGCGATTATCCACCTCAAAAAAGAACTGCGGGATTTTGCGATAAACTAAGAGCAAAAGGCATTAAGTTTGAGAAGAGAAACTTAGGCAAAGAACAAATGAGCACAGATACGGCAGTATATGCTGCAAAAAAGATATTTGAAGGAAAAAAGTTATCTGATTTGAAGTTTAAAGATACAATTATCATCAAAATAAATGAATCTGAGGAAGTTGAGCTGCCGTTCAGGTATGTTGTTGAGATTGACAAACAAGGCAAAGAAAACCTAATATTGCCTTATGGTTTTGTTGAATTCTTGAAAAAGAGGAAAGGGTTTTGAAGAGAAGGAAAGGATTCTGAAAAGAAATAAAGAATTTAGAAGAAGAGAAAAAGATTTTGAGCGAGAATGATTTTAAAAAATATCTTTTTTTGTTTTTATTCGTTCTTGGCATGTCCAACACGTTCACTAAAATAAATTAGTAAGTCGTTAGTCGTAAGTCGTTTGTCGTCAGCTGTTTTTTACATTTTTTTGTTTTTCCGTTTTTTCGTTTACGACTCACGACAAACGACTTACGTCAAACAGTTTAATTAGTGAGACGTGTGGCTTCGCCCACAAACGGACTGAGAGCGGGAAACATGAGTGAAAGCGAGAAAAAGATATTAAGAAACCCAAGAAAAAGAAAAGTTCAGATTATAACATAAAAGTTCAAACTAAACCAATTCCTAGTATAAACCCCCTCAAACCATTGAGGATAAACTGCACGCCTATGGAGAGAATAATCAGACCCATAATCTTTTCCAATGTTTTTATGCCAGACGGCTTTAAAAATTTCTTTATGTAATCTGCGTTTCTTAGAATTATATATGTAATCAGTGTTATTAATAAAATCACACCTATTAAAATTAAAAGCCCAAATGTGTTCGGCTTTTGGGTTGTGAGAATAATAGTTGTAGTAATCGCGCCAGGCCCTGAAAGAAAAGGTATTGCTAACGGCACAATTGCAATATCATCTCCTTTTTTTAATTCCTTTTTTGTTGAGGGATGAAGTTCTTTCTGGCTTCTCATCGGATTAAGCATTCTGAAACTTAATACAATAAGATAAAGCCCGCCGCCTATTCTCAAAGCATCAATTGTCAGACTGAAAAATTTTAGAATTATCAATCCAGTAAATGTAACTAGCAATAACACAATCATCATAGTAATGCACGCTTTCTTTATTATAGCCTTTTTTTCTTTTTTTGTATATTTCTCTGTCAGGATTTCATAAACAACAGCAGTTGAGAAAGGATTGACTATTGAGAACAATGAGCTGAATGCTAGCATGAAAAATGTTAATAGGTTAAACATGGCGCCTCTTTTTTGTGTAGTTATATGTTTTATTTTCTGTTCTTTTCCTTAATTATGTTCTTTTCCTTAATTAGTATGCCTGTTACTTTGACATTTTTATACTTTTCTGTTTAAATGTTTTTTGTGTTCCCACAAATTTCAAGAATAAAATGTCCCATTCACGACAACTGCTGCTTTTCTAAGAACTTCATTTTCTGTTTCTGAAATAAGTGCATTTATGTATGGTACTAATACTTTACTATTCTGTTCAGAAGCATATTTTGGCCACAATGTAGGTATATGCTCATTATTGTAAATCCTTATATGTTCAAATCTATAAACTGGGGTGTCTAGTTTCTGCGGTTTGCTGCCTTCAACACCTTCTGAACTTAAATCTACAATTAGGCAGTCTTGTTTCATTTTTTTTATATAATCAATTGTTATTATTTGCGGCGGTGCATTATATTTGCTGCCTTTTATTAATCCAGCACAATTTATTACCATTTCCCATTCATTAATCCTGCCTAAAAAATCTGAAATGTTTTTTCTAGTAAATAGTTCATAGTTTATAGAATGCGCATCTAAAATTTCCATGGCTCCTTTTCCAACATTTCCATTACCAATAATCGCAACTTTACTTAAATGTTTTGGCGGCATTCCTAAATATGTTAATGCCTGCAACATACCTATTATCCCTGTAATTCTTCTATTCTCCTGAAATAGATAATTTTCATGCTCATCATACATGTGTTCAAAAGCAATAGCTGTCATTTTCTTTTTTTGAACTTCTTCCCTAAGCCATTGTGTCTGTGAAACATATAACCAACCACATAACGTCTGATTAAACTTAAATAAAGTTCTATCATTTATATGCCTTTTTGGTATGCAAAGAATATCAGTATCTGCTGCTCTTTCTCTTGCCACGATATTTGCACCTTTCATAGTATATTCGCCGTCAGAAAAGCCCAAATGCTCTGCATATCCTTCTTCTAAATAAATTTGTTCAGGGCGTATTATCTCATCTAAAGATGCTGGAACTAAAGCTACTCTTGTTTCCTCTGGCATAGAGCTTTTTGTAAATCCAATGCATTTCATAAAAATTCACCCTAAGAAAATAGAGAACGTTGAAAAAACAAAGTAGATTATGTTTTTCAAAGAGCTCTGTTAAAGGTTTTGAATTAGGTTTGTAAGTTATTCAAAACATTTAATAGGATAAATATTGAAAATTAGAAATGAGAATATTGGAATAGCAGCAACATCCGGGGAAGAGCTTACTGAATTTGGGAAGGGCAATGGAATGCAGTGCTTTGCTGCTGTTACAATTATTCATTAGCCTCTATAGCT
>JACQSP010000045.1 GCA_016205905.1 Candidatus Woesearchaeota archaeon | reverse complement strand
AATTGTTTAGAAATCTCTTTAGTAAATATTATTACTTGCACATTTTTAGTTCTCTTGCTAAATAAAGTTAAGACAGAATCATCGATATAATTGTCAATGAGAACAATGGATTTGTCAGCTGACCTAATGATGTCTGAAACAAATTTATATGAATCAAATATATGTCCATCAAAAAATATGCCTTTTTCTGGCTTTATGCCCCTATTTTGTATGGCATCAAATATCTCATCGAATTTTTTATCATGTTCGATCTGTTTTCTCTCAACAACATTCAATCTTTGGAACATCTGAGCATTTGAAGAGATAAATTGCCTCATAGCGACAAATGCTTTCATTATTTGAATACTTATTCCCACAGCAGTCTTACTTTTTAAAACTCCTGAAAGCATAGCAACACCTTGCTCTGTGAACGCATAAGGCAAATATTTTTTGTGAGTTCCACGTCCTTTGTTTAAGGTCACAAATTGTGACCTTAAAGAATCAAATTCAGAATCAGTTAATTGAAACATGAATTCTTTTGGAAATCGTTCAATATTTCTCTTAACCGCTTGATTTAATACCTTTGTTTCTACCTTATACAATTCTGCAAGATCTGCATCAAGCATCACTTGCATACCCCTTAATGCATGAATCCGGCTCTTAATTTTTTCTGTGTTTAAAATTAACATATTGTTTGTCATTTTTTACACCTTAAGTTCAGTGTTTTCTGATTCCGCAAATTTTCCGATATTTTTCATTTTTTGTGTTAGTTTGTATTTGAGTATAATCAAGAGATATAGGTAAAACATATTAATAAAGCTATCGCTGAAGTTTCCGCAAATTTTCCGACGAGAAACGGAATATTTTCAAGATAGTTTATAGAACTATATTGAGCTTAATTAGTACATAAATTCAATAAATCTGCAATAAAGCATAGAAAAGGTTCTGGAAAACAATCATTCTCTTCTTACTTTTGGGCATCTGGCTAATTCTAAAGATTGATATTCAGAAGTAAAACACACAGTTCTGCCATTTGCTTCAAACATACATTCTCTGGATAAATATACCTCAAGAATAACAAGTTTTGGCTTGAGTTGAAAAGGTAAAATATGATAATGAGATCTTACTAAATTTAGGTTGTATGTGCCTCCGGCATAAACGGTTTTACCAACATTTAATGCTTCACAAACTTTACAGCGATAAAAAACAAAGGCGCCTTTTTTTACAAGAGCAACCAATCCTTCAGGAGTTACTTCCACATCAGGTGTTTTATCATCATCCTGATCATCAGTCTCATCCATTTCATCGCTCTGCTGCTCATCCAACTCTCCAGTTCCAAATATATGTGATGCACCATAATTTTCATAACTTGATTCTTCTGTTCCTTCATCTAATCCACTAACTGATTTAGGAAGAAATATTAGATTGCCAAACTCATCAAAAGATACATAAGCTAAATCAGTTTGTGAAACAGGTTGAACTAATTTTTTCTTTGTATCTGATTTTTTCGCCATTGATACATGTGTTTTTAGTTTTTTTATAAAGTTTTTGGAATAGCTTTTTTACCTGATTAAATTTATAAACTCATGTTTCATCTTTTGCACATATGACCACAAATAAAGCATACTTCAAAGAGTTAATATCCATCCTGAGACAACATCCTTTGCCTGAGAAGGCAGTCAACAGGCTAAAGATGGATCTATGCAAAAAGTATAATGTTAGAGATATTCCTACAAATATTCAGATTTTTTTAAATGCAGACGAAAAAGACCTGCCTAAACTAAAATATCTGCAAGTAAAGCCAACACGAACAATTTCAGGAGTAAGTGTTGTTGCATTAATGACAAAACCATATCCTTGCCCGCATGCTAAAAAAAGTTTGAAAGTTAGAAAGCTTGAAAGTTTGAAAGAGAAAAAACCATCAGCACTTTCAAGCTGTCAAGCTGTCAGGCCTTCAAACTTTAAAGCAGTCGGTCCCTGCATCTTCTGCCCAGGCGGGCCAAACAGCGAATTTGGAGATGTTCCTCAGTCATACACAGGCAGAGAGCCGTCGACAATGAGAGGGATAAGAAACAAGTTTGACAGCTATCTTGAGACAATGAACAGGCTTGAGCAGTATGTTGTTCTTGGCCATAATTTTGACAAGATTGAATTAATAATCATGGGCGGAACATTTACTGCAATGCCGAAGAAATATTGTGAAGAGTTTATTTTGTATGCATTCAAGGCGTTGAATGATTTCAGCGGGATGTTTTTTGACAAAAAAGGAAAGTTCAAATTAATTGAATTCAAAGCCTTCTTTCTTCTTCCAGGCGATATTGGCGACGAGGAAAGAACAAAAGCCATACAGAAAAAGCTATTAGTGCTTAAGAAAAATGGCAGGCCTTCTTTAAAAGCAGAACAAAGAAAAAACGAAAATGCAAAAATCAGATGTGTTGGCTTAACCATTGAAACAAGACCTGATTGTGTTTCATTAAAAGATGCAAATGAAATGCTCAGATTAGGGGCAACAAGGGTTGAGCTAGGTGTGCAGACAGTTTACGACGATGTTTTAAAGAAAATAAACCGCGGGCACACAACAAAGGAATCAATTGCTGCAACAAAACTCCTCAAGGATTTAGGGTTTAAGATAAATTATCATATGATGCCTGGACTGCCTGGTGTGAATTATCTCAAAGATCTGAACTCATTAAAAACTTTGTTTAAAGACGAGAATTACAGGCCAGATATGCTGAAAATCTATCCTTGCATGGTCATGAAAGGCACAAAATTGTATGAAGAATGGAAGCAGGGAAGATTTAAGCCGATAACAACAGAATCTGCTGCAAGACTAATTGCAGAATTCAAGAAATATGTGCCAACTTATGTCAGGATTATGAGAGTGCAAAGAGATATTCCCACATATTTGACAGAGGCAGGCGTTGACAGAACTAATTTAAGGCAGTATGTCGAGAAGCTTATGAGCGAAAAAAAGAGCGAAAATGGAAGCAAAAAAGGAATAAGATGCAGATGCATAAGATGCAGAGAAGTCGGCCATGTCTTTAAAAAATATGAAAAAATTCCAAAAAAAATTAAATTAATTGTAAAAGAATACAGCGCAAGCAAAGGCAAAGAATTCTTTATCAGTTTTGAAGATGTTGAGCAGGATATACTTCTTGGTTTTTGTCGTCTGCGTTTTCCATCAGAATCACTTAGACAATATAAATCATTAAAAAAATCTAATCCATCGAAACAATTAAGAAAAGAAATAACCAAAGATTCTGCATTGATAAGAGAACTGCATGTATTCGGCGAAGCAGTTGAGATTGGCAAAAATTCAGAATTAACAGAAGTAACGGCACAGCATATGCCGACGCAGCACAAGGGCTTGGGAAAGAAATTGTTAGAAAAAGCTGAATCCATCGCAAAAACTCAAGGGAAAAACAAAATGATTGTCATTTCTGCCATAGGCACGAGAGAATATTATAAAAGGTCAGGTTATAAGCTGGAAGGAGTGTATATGGTGAAAAAGTTATAATCTTCACTTTCAAGTGATTAAAATAAAAAGATTTATAAACTCCTCACTTCTTCTTTACACCATGCAAAATATGCAATTATCACAAGAATATCACGCACAGCAAACTCTTGAAGGAAAGATTAGTGTATTACAAAAACATTACGGACTGGAAAAAGTAGATATAGATGTAGAAAATTTGGATGGTTTTCTCGGTCTTAGGGGTATAGGAAGTCTTTATAAAACAAGCAAAGGTTATAAAATAAAAGTAATTGGAAAACATTATGTAGATTATCTTGGCTTGCATGAATTTTTACATATCTGGTTAGAGGAAACTGGAAGAACCTTCTCTGTAGAGCAAAAAGATAAAGGTCTTGAAGAATATTTATACCACTTAAAGAATATGTTTAATGATTACCTTATTGAGACAGAGATAAATAGGCAATTTGGAGAAGATTATGTTTTTGCTTGCAAGGACTTAAGAGATTATGATTTAAGAGGACAATTTATGGGTGTAGTTATGGTTGGTGGAGTTGCAGCACCTGCATCAGCTCAAACAAAACTTATGCTTGCATTAACTTGCAGATTAGTATCAGAAGTTTATCCTAGTATGGCTGATTCTTTATCCAGACGATTTGTAGACTGTTTAAATTGGTTTATGAAAGGAGAATTTATGGAGATACCATCACAATATAATTCTAATGTTTCACCTGAGCAGTATTTAGAGGGAATAAATTCGCTTAACCATTCTTTAACTGGCTCTCGCTTAGAATTTATACCACATGGAAAATCTAAACGTGTAAGATTTAAGAATCCAATTATGGTAAAACAAGCTATTACCAATTTTAAAGAGACGTATGAACAAATAGTTGGTGCACTAAGAAACGCGTATGGTAAGCAACAGCATGAAGACACAAGACCTACACACTCGATAAGGCCTTATACTCAATAAGTTGTGTGCTTGAACTAGACAAAGAGAGTAAAAAATGAATAAACTAATATAATAGTTACAATTGAGTTTAGACACATAGTTAAAATGGTATTACAAATAAATCAAGCAATTAATGATTATAGTTCAACTATTCTTAAAACTGCTCGTCTTTATTATTGTATGTATATTGCTGGTCAACAACGGACTGACGTTGATTGTGCAGACTTAGAGCAAGCTGGAAGAATAGCAGTTTTTAATATATCTTCAAAAAGACCAGAAAAGCTTGGTGTGAAAGCGTATGTTAACGCAGCAATTCGTTATGCTGTTTTGGGAGAAATGAAAAAAATGCGGCATAGGGTAAAGCAAACTTATCTTGTCCATAAACATGATGAGTTAGTACCTATTGTTGATCTTCTGCCAACAAGAGAAACTGTTCCGGAACGGTTAGAACAGATAGATGACATTCTCTATTGTATTCGGCAAGAGTTTTCGTCGAGAGAATCTGATGCTTTGGACTATTTAGTGCAAAAATGCAATGATGTTTACGACTTAGATTTATCTTCACCACTTCCTACAGATACAAAGGATAGAGTGAAAGTAGTTACTGCTATGGACTTAGATGATGAAGAGATGATGATTTATGCGCATGTATTAACTGGAGCTAGAAAACTTTTCCCAAGTGGCTATCTTTCTCCAAAAAAAGGAGGTAAAGAAAGGCTACAAAAATATTTTAAATCATTGCTGAGCGTATTGGGTGTTACACCTAAAGAATTTGCTGCAAGAAATGACAAACAAAGAACTTTTTTAAAGTATCGGCTTCAAAGTTTCTTATGCACATCTTATGGTCTTAATTTACGATCTCTTCTTCAAGATGTGGAGCCATCAATTAGACCCGAAGAGATTAACCAAATAAGTAAGTGGAAAGGTCAACTGTCAGCAGAGGAGATTAGTGAAAGTATTTGTAATTTAACAAATAGATTAGGAAAAACACCAAGAGAAATGCAAACAGAAGAATTTAGATTTAGTCAACTTAATGGAATGCTTCAAACCATTTTTAGCAATGCTCCAAGATTAGCTATTGAATTTGCCTATCCTGGCACATACCCACAACATACTGAAAGAGCTATGGAAATTAGGCGAAGATTTAGTTAGTTCCTTTTAAAGCATTTAAACTGTTGTTGAATTATAGAGATAAAATAACCCTTCTCTAAAAAACAGACATTCAATCTTTCTATTCCATCATAATTATCATTTTTGCTAGTTATAACCATATAAATAGTACAAATATAATATTTTGATAGCTCAAAGTAATCAAATTTGATTACTATGGACAACCGAAATATTTAAATAGTAGTTATATTATTGTAATGGCTGATGAGAACAATATCCCTCTTAAAAAAGCTTGAAGATTTGCCATTATTTACAGATAATGACGTCTCAAAGCTTGTAAATAAAGAAGCAGATTATGTAAAAACTCTCTTGTATCGCCTTAGAAAACAAGGATTAATAAAAAGAATTGAAAAGGGTAAATATACCACCCATGATGACCCAATGATTTTCTCCACTCATCTTATGTATCCCTCTTATTTAAGCTTATGGACTGCTTTAAGATATTTTAATATGACTCAACAGCAACCCATGGATTTATTTGTTATGACACCTATAAAAAGAAAAGATATAAATTATCAAAATAAAAGAATAAGGTTCATTAAAACCAAGCAGATGTTTGGATACAGAAAAGAGAGATATTTTGACTTTGATGTGTTCATCGCTGAAAAAGAAAAAGCAATAATAGATTCAATGCTGTACAAAATACCATTAGTGGATATAATTTATGCATTAGATGCAGAGGAGATAAACTTCGAAAAACTTGTAGAATATGCTAAGAAAACTAAAAATATCTCACTTATAAAAAGGGTAGGTTATATTTTAGAAACAAAAACAGGAAAAAGTTTTGGACTTATAGCAAAAGACAATAATTTTATAAAACTTGACTATCATAGCACAAATAATGGAAAGAAAAATAATAAATGGAAATTAATAGTTAACATGAAAATATGAATAGTTAATATGAAAATATGATAACAAAAAAAGAATTAGAAGAAATTGCAAGACTTAAGGGAACAAATTTAGGAAATGCTGAGAAAGATTATCTTTTAGATATTGCTCTTCTTAGTATTTCAAGGAATACAAAAAATGAACTTGTGTTTAAAGGTGGAACTTGCTTATACAAATTTTATAATTTAAGCAGATTTAGCGAAGACCTTGATTTTAGTGCTGTAAAAGAGATAGATGTGGACAAGTTAATACAAAAAGTGATACTTGATTTTGAGAAATTTGGGATTAAAGCAAGTATGCACAAGAAGAAAGAGCCATATAATTCTATCCTGATAACCTTAAGAATAGAAGGGCCTCTTTTCAATGGAAAACCAATAAGTTATGCAAATATAGGTATTGATATTAATAAGAAATCTGAAGTGATGATGGTACCAGATATAAAATCTTACACACCAGTATATCAAGAAGTTCCTCAAGTAAATGTTCTATGCATGACACTAGAAGAAATATTTTCAGAGAAAATAAGAGCATTGATGTCAAGAGAGCGGGCAAGAGATTTGTTTGATCTGTATTTTCTTCTTCAGAAAGGAATATCTGCAGATGAACTTCTCATTAGCAAAAAGATGCTATATTACAATGAGAAATTTTATATCAAAAAACTGTGTTCAAAGATAAGTATGTTCTCAAGCAATTGGAAAAAAGAATTAGTTGGTCTTACAAAAGTACTGCCAGATTTCGAGAAAGTGAAAGAAGAGACAATAAAAAAACTTAAAGAGCTTTATAAGGATTAAAAAAAGAACTTATAAAGATTAAAAGATTATAATAATTAAATAAAGAGATTATGAAGATTAAATAAAGATAATAAGAACTGAAACATGAAATTATAAGAATCAAAAAAGGTGATATCATGAAAATAAGCGTTAAAGAAAGCATTGTTAAAAACTTAAATGAAGATGTTTTGATAATACCTGTGTTTAAAGATACTCATAACACAGAGACATTGTTCCTCGAGCTTGATAACATTCTTAACAAGTTATTAACACAGACTATTTATGAAAATAAAGATATCTGTGAAGAATACAAGCTCAATCTATTTTACACGCCTGCAAGAATAAAATTAAGGCGCATATTACTGGCCGGAGTTGGCAAGATTGAGGAAATGGATCAGGAAAAGATAAGATTGTTAGCAGGGAAATTAGCCTGCTTCTGCACTTCCAACTCAATGTCTAATGTAGCGTTCCTTAACTTTGGCTACAGCCTGAAAAATATTGCTATTGACGATGCAACAAAGGCATTTATTGAAGGATTTCTGCTGGGAGCATATTCTTATGATGAATTAAAAACAAAGAAAAAAGAGGATGAAAAGAAAAATAAAAAGATTGAGTCATTGCTGATTATCCCGCAGGTTTCATCTGATATTAACCTCATTGAAAATGTAATAAAAGAGGCAGAAATCATCTGCAGGAATGTTAATCTCGTCAGAGACCTCGTCAATAAGCCATCAAATATTTTAACGCCGGAAATATATGCAAAATTGATAATAGAATCATTCAGAAAATCAAAAGTAAAAGTTAAGGTTATGGAATTTAACCAGATAAAGAAAGAAAAAATGGGGTGCATTATTGGCGTCGGCAAAGGCAGTGAGGAAAAGCCGAAGCTGGTTTTGCTTGCATATACTCCGCAGAAATCAAAGAAAACTATTGCTCTCGTCGGCAAAGGAGTCACTTTTGATTCAGGGGGCATTAATCTTAAGCCATCAAATTATCTTACTAATATGAAAGACGACATGGCAGGAAGCGCAACAGTTGTGGGTGTAATAAAAGCTGCTGCTGAATTAAAGCTGCCTGTGAAACTAATAGGAATAATGCCATTGGTGGAAAATATGCCTTCTGGCTCTGCACTGAAAACCGGCGACGTCATCTCAGCTGCAAACGGCAAAACCATTGAAGTGGAAAATACAGACGCTGAAGGCAGGCTTATTTTAGCAGATGCTTTGCATTATGCCTCAACCTCCAAGCCAGATTATATAATTGATATAGCTACATTAACAGGCGCAGCATTAGTCGCACTTGGCTCAAAATGTACATCAATCATGGGCAATGACACGGAGTTAATCAATAACTTAATAAAAGCAGGAGAAGAAACACATGAATTAGCATGGCAGCTGCCATTGATAAAAGAGTATGAAGACGACATAAAAAGCGATATTGCAGACCTGAAAAATCTTGGCGCAGCTAACGGCGAGGCAGGAACAATTATCGGCGGAATTTTCCTTAAACATTTTGTTGGCGACATAAAATGGGCGCATTTGGATATTGGCGCAACTGTTTGGGCAAGTAAAGGCAATTCATACAATGCAAAAGGCGCAACAGGAGTTCCTGTGAGAATGCTGGTTAAGTGGCTGAAAAGCTTGTAAAAAATCACGAACACAACAACAACAAAAAGCTGGTATTGTTATTTGCTTTCAAAGAGTGGATAGCATTTTTTTTCATATAAATTAAGATTCCTTTTGTCATCTTAATATCTTTTCCCTCAAGATTGAATAAGCCGTCACCATCCAAAACATAAACATAACCTTCTTTTGTCGAAGTGTGTTCTGTCATTTCTGTTCCTTTCGCCATGGAAAATAGGGTAATATTATGTTTGTCTGTCTTTCTCAGAACCTTGCTGAGTACACCATGATTAGAATAATGTATCAGCTTTTGGACATTGCCTAAGCTGCCGTGCCAATCTTCTTTTTTATAATCATTTTCTTCTGTCATTTTTCTCACTTTTGCTTCCCATGCCCGTTTGCAAAATTAATATATTTCTCCTTATATCCATGTGGGAATTTTTTGACTTCCACTGCTTTAAATTTTTTTAATAAATCGTTCTGTACTTTCTCGCTTAAGGCTTCATCTGCCATTGGATACAGAATGTTGTCTTCCTTGAATATGTGCTCCTGCAAAAGCTGCGCATAGCCCTGCGCATTTTCAACAAGCTTTTTCTTATCATTCTTCTTTAACGATTCATCCATCCCTTTTACAAAATCTCTGCCAAGCTCATGCTCATGCAGCATTTGTTCTGTTGGATTGCAGTGCACACATCCTTCCTCTGCTGCAGTGCAAAACTCTTTGAATAAAAAATCCTCCTCTTTAGCATGATGAAATTTATCAGCATAATTTCTTATAAAATCAATTACAGCAGCAAAAAAGGCATAGTTTATCTCTTCTCCTGACTGAAGCGCATCGCATTCATGATTCAGTGCTTCTGTTATTTTTAATATGTGCTTATGCTCTTCTGATAATATAGTTGTCGGTCTCATTTTTTGTACAAGCTCCATTTTTTCACCTTTTTAGTTTTTTTCTTGTTGAATTTATTTTACCAAGTCAATAAGCTAACCAGTTATTACACAGGTTATCTTATCAATATGAGATAAGTATCTTTTAGATACTAAGTATAAAGAAGTAACCTATTTAAATATATGTTAGTTTCTAAAAGGATACTTAACAGATAATATAGTAAGTGACGTAAATATTTATGTCCGACATTATAGTTAAAAAAGAAAGGCCATAAATAAGATATCAACTAATCATACAACCAGTTTAACCCATCCACAACATTTGCATTTATTCTTTCTATTGTTTTGTCATTTAAGTGCCGCGCACTGCCAAACTGAAAAACTTTTGTTTTTATGCCGCAGTATCCAAGAACATCTTTTGTTATTGCTTTTTTTCCCCTGTTGCCCATAAAGAGGAAAGAAACTAAAGTGCTTGCTCCGCTTGTAATAAAAACCGCTGCTTTTTTGCCATTTAACAGGCCATTCGGTATTCCTTTAATAAATTCAAATGCAAACTTTGGCACAAAAACCCTGTCAAAAAAACCTTTTAATATTGCAGGCATGTTATTCCACCAGAGCGGATAGATAAATATCAGTTTGTCTGCTTCAGCAATGTCTTTCTGAAAAGCCAGGTTTTCCTTGCTTATCTTTGTTTTTCCTGAAGAATAAAGCTCGTCTGCTTTCAGCACAGGATCATACTTTAGTTTATACAAATCAACCAGTTTATAATCCATTTTTCTCTCTTTTAATTCTTTTAAAGTTACATCTAAAAATACTGAGCAATGGCCTTTAACATCTGGATGTGCATAAATAATTAATGTTTTCATAATTCACCTCTTGAGGAAGATTGATTGCATGGATATATAGGCACGGACATTAATTTTCGTATGTTTAATTCCGTGCCTATATGTCGCAAACACACTAATATTAGTGATAAAGTTTCATGTGTTTGCGACATTGAACGAACTAAACAATTTAAATACGTAAATTTAGTTCGTTCGCCATTCGTGGACTTTAACAAAAAAGATACGAATATTAAAGTCCACCACTATACTT
>JACQSP010000044.1 GCA_016205905.1 Candidatus Woesearchaeota archaeon | reverse complement strand
TTGAAAGTTAGAAAGCTTGACAGCTTGAAAGTACGACTCATATGGCGCACTTTCGAGCTTTCAGACCTTCAAGCTTTCAAACCATCTTACCTTTTTATTCGTGAACGAGTTGGACATGCCAGGAACTGAACAAAAACATTTAATCTCATTAGGATATTTGCTAGAAATTGCTTATTATTTATATTTTTAATGTGAAATCAGAAGTTGATATATAGATTTTGCTGAAATTAGTGCATAAATCACTATTTATTGATAATAATTTTTGCCATTGTTATAGTTCAACACAATAAAACATATAAAACACGTGTTGTAGTAATTTTTTATGGCATTTCGCTCATTAGATTTAGAAGGTAGGGTATTAGACAGAGATTTAAAGAAACATCTTCCAGAAGCTCAGCATCGTTATCTTGCAGAATATGAAGAAAAGATAGCTGGCGTTCTGATACCAAATGATGAACTGTTAAGGGTTATCGACGATGCGTCGAGAATTATTACCGAGGAGTATTTGGCTCCGCCAGAAGTTAATACTATTGTAGGTGTATATGTTCTCGACGGCGCAAGAGAATCTTTTAGCGCATTAAAAAATCAGTTGTTTAAATATGGATTAAGGATTATTGAGGATAATACAAGGGTAAGCAGATACGGAAAAGGTCTTAGCGGTAAAGTGCCAAGGCTATTTTCCGACGTAAAAAATGTTTATCCTGGTGATCATGTTTTGGTTGTAGAAGACATTTTTGATGAGGGAAAAACACTTGAGTTTATCAAAGATCATATTAATCTTGTTAAGCCGTCATCAATAAAAATATTTAGTCTGCTGTTCAAGCCACAAAAATATAAAGGAGATATGAGAATTCATTACCCCTTATTCAAAATTGATGATCATTGGATTGTCGGTTATGGCATGGACTTAAGTGAAGAAGATAAAAATGATAAAGAAATAGATAGAGAATTATTAAGAGACCTGCCGTTTGTTGCAGTCACAAATCCAGATTATCTTTTAAAGATTGGAAAGATTGGCCAAGAAAGAGCAGATCATCTTAAATCACTAATAAAATATTCTAATGCATGATACTCTTGCTTTGCATTCATTTTTCATTCGATAAAACTTGTATTCTTAAGTGACGAATCTTCTCCCTTGCTCTCATAATAACCGATTATATCCATTATAATTTAGAAATATTTATATAGAAGGGTCATTTCTCAAAATTATAAGGGAAAAATAAAAGAAGTAATAATTTGTAGGAACTAAAAAAGGCAGAGAATAAAAAAGAAGTGTATTGGTGATAGTAACAATGCGTATTATATCTATTCTTAATCAAAAAGGCGGTGTTGGAAAGACAACGACCACAATTAATCTCGGCGCGGGCCTTACAAGGAAAAACAGAAAAGTTCTTCTTATTGATTTAGACCCGCAGGGCAATATTGCCACCTGCTTTAATGATTCTTCACAAAAAGACATGTATGATTTTCTGATTGATAATGCAGATATTCAGGAATGCATAAGAAATTTAGGAACTAATTTTGATATGATTACATGCAAAGAATCTTTGATAAGGGCAGAAGCACAGATGTTGGGAATGGAAAACAAAGAAACTTTGCTGAGAAGAAAATTGCGGGGAAGCGAACATATAAAAAATTATGATTATGTTCTTATTGATTGCCCGCCTTCAATCGGCCTTTTGTCCCAGAATGCAATTTTGGCTTCTTCAGAGGTAATAATACCTGTCGGCTGTGATTTCTTGAGTTATAAAGGATTAAGAACTATTGTTGATTTGATAAATTACATTTCTGACAGATATGACCATGAGATTGCAATATCTAAAATTGTGCCGACAATGTACGATGCAAGAAGCGCTTTATGTGTAGAAATATTGAATCAGATGAGCAATGATTTTTATGAGCTTGTTGCTGACCCTATAAGAGTAAGCTCAAAAATAAAAGAATCACCTAAGCATGGCCAGTCAATTTTTAAGTATGATTTAAAATGCACTGGCGCAGAAGATTATCTAAAATTAGTAAATCAGGTAATATACGACGAGAGAAAATATAAAATAGAGGAAAAAGAAGATGCAGAGGATTTGTCAGACACTGAAAATGCGCAAAGGCATAAAATATCCTTGAAAACCCCATTGAAATCAAATTCAAAAGCAATTAGGGAAAGTATAGGCATATTTACTAAACCAAGCGCAAAGACAGTAAGAGCACTTAAGGCTGCTGCAAAGAGATCTAAAAAAGGCAAAGGATCGAAATCCACATTAAAATTTAAAGCAAAGTCAAAACTAAAAGTAAAAGGTGCAGTTAAAGTAACAAAGTTCTATAAAATAAAAAACAACGTAGGAAGAAGAGCAGCGTATGTGAGTTATTGAAGTTTGTATTAATTCTTGACTTGAAACTATAGTAAGTGACGTAAATTTTTAT
>JACQSP010000033.1 GCA_016205905.1 Candidatus Woesearchaeota archaeon | reverse complement strand
TTTTTAGATTTAATTTTTAATTTATTTATTTAATTCATTTTTATTATTATCTTCCTATCTACCTTTCTACTTATCTATCTTTTTAACAATTTATTTTTTATTTATTTTCACCTTTCTTGTGGCACATCTCAATTTTTCACCGCAAATCTTCCGCTTTCTCCAAAAGATTTCCGCTAATTCTTTCTTGCTTTAAATATCCTTTTCGGTTTTCTCTGTTTTCTTATGTTCATTCTCGGAAAATTTGCGGAAATATCGTCGATGGTTATAATAAGAAGTTCTGCTTATATATAATAAGTGACGTAACTTTTTATGTCCTTCATTATATACTAAAATTCCTTGAGGTTCGAACAAAAATCAAGGAATTTTGTATATCTCGGGAATCAGAGATTCCTGAGAAGTTAGAAAGCTTTGCTTTCCAACTTACAAATGGAATTAGTTTGTTCGAAAACTAATTCCATTTAGTATAACACGTATCTCTATTTGTTAATTGGTTTGTTAAGAGGTGTTCGACATGGAAATTGGTGATAAAATTGTTCAGGGTAGAGAAGGAAAAATAGATTTGGCAGTTGAGTACACAATTGTATCAGCTGTTTTAGGTTGTTCCTGTGCATTAACAACCCCAAAACAGCCATATCAGCAATCTTCATTGGAAAATGCAGTATTACCTTCTAAACCTACAACAGATTACAAAATTGTCAAGGTGGATTTAGTAACTTTTCTTAAAGCAGCAACTTCAGGTGATAATAAGAATGCAGAGCAGCCTATACACTTAATTTCTTCATTGAGAGAAGAATATGATTCAACTTCTTACACTTCTTATATGGGTAGTTCTAATATAAATCATTCTTATTCTGCTGCAGACATAGCTCTTAATCCTTTTGTTGTTGCAGCAGCAGGTGTGTTAATTTTGAAAGGCATAAGAAGCTTATTCATGCCAGCTTCATGGGATACTGCTATTTCAAGAGCAGTAAGCTATCCAATAAGGTTTATTGGCAATTTGTATAGGTAGAATAAGCTAACTGTGTCAATAGATATAAACTAAAAAGACAATGAGATTTATTAGTTTAGAGTATCAAAAAGAATTAGTGGGTTAGGAAATAATTCCTTTTAGTATATCTACTCATCAGGTATTGTTTCATCATTCACAGTTGCTTCTAATATATCTTTTATTGTATCTATTACACCAGAATTTATTGGTGTTATTAATGCATAATTGTCGTCAGCTGTCCTAAATACCATAAATCCTTTAGAATACAGGCTTACATCCATAAATCTTCCTTTTTTAGATGTGTTGTAGTCATGAAATTTTTTAAAATCAAATATAACTGCTCTGTTAAGTATATGTGGTGTGTTGACGCAGATACATTTGCCGTCTAAACCCTTAAAAACATTTTGAATATCTTTATGAATGTCTTCTCTAACAAAATAATAATCTGTCCAATCATCATATTTAAACAGAAGCTCTTCGTCTTTTGCATAACTTTTTCTTCTGTCAACCATTCTTGCGCCTGGCATCACATAATCAGCTGGCAAAGCATCTTCATATAATCTTTCAATTGTTTTGTAAGGCTTTGCTTCTGCCTCAGAAACCAAAAAATCTATGCCTTTTTCGGAAATTTTAGGAGTCACAAGCGAAAGAATTCCGATACCACCAGCAATTAGGAGTTGTCGTCGATTCATAACCTCTTTAGAAACAATTCAAGTATAAATATTTAATGAAACTATTGCTTTAAAATGAAGTATATATTATTTGCTTTAGTTAATTTTCTGTTTCTCAACCACTTTTTATTTAGCTCCCAACACGTAACTAGGGACGCAGTCCACCGTCTTATGAAAAATAATAATTGTTTGTCAATTAAACTGTTTGTCGTTAGTCGTTCATTAAACAACCGACGACCTACTCGCTTTAATTTTATCTTAGTAAACAAGCGGCTACACATTAGAACGAAACAAATGCATAATCATCTCTTCCCAATAACATCGCTGATTGGTTTCCTAAGATTAATTGTTTCAATAACTTTTCCAACAAGCGGCGCAACACTTACTTCTTTGTACCATGGATAAATTTCAAAAAACTTCTCGTTGTGGTAGACAGCATCTGTGCCTAAAACCAAAGTTAACATCTTTTTTTCATACAACTCATGAAATCTGTCTATGCATTTTCCGTTCATCATGGCAAATGATGTGGCAACCATGATATTCTTTGCGCCATTTTTCTTGAGCTCATTAATGACACCATTCATTGTTCCGCCTGTGTCAATTATGTCGTCAACAATCAATACATTTTTATTTTTGACCTCTCCTATTAATGCCACATTTTCAATAACATTCGCCTTGCTGTAATCTCTTTCCTTGTTGACCAGCGCAAGGCCGGCATTCAGCATTCGCGCATAATATTTTGCTCTTGCAGCGCCGCCCATGTCTGGACTTACGACGACAAGATTATCAAGAAGCTGATTATGATTCTCTTTTATGTAATCCAATATTGTGTTTGCCCCAAACAGATTAATAAAATCAGTCATTCTAAAAAAGCCGGTTATTGCGTCTGAATGTACATCCATTGTTATGATGGAATTTATGCTCAAATGCTCGAGAAGATTTGCAATTAAACTTGCGGTTATTGGCTCTCTTGCTTTTTTCTTTTCCTGCCTTGCATAAGGATAAGGAAGAACAACCAGATTGACAAAAGCAGCTCCTGCCCTTCTCGCAGCATCAATTGCGCAGAACATTGCAACAAGCCTATCATTTATTGATTTTGGGTGGTGAGGATTTTCCATGCACTGCACAACATAAACATCATCCCCCCTCACTGATTCATCTATCACGACCTTTATCTCGCCGTTTGCAAATGTTTCCTCTTTTGTTTCAACAATCCTTATTTCATTCTTTAATTTAAGATTCTTTAGCTCATTGAATATCTTATCTCCAAAATATCTTCCGGCTTCGCAAGAAATAATAGTTAGTCTGCCTCGTGTCATGTTAAATAGGTGGAATATATATTAATTTATAAAATTTTTGTGTTTGTTTAGCTGATGTCCTGTTTTCTAACATCTTTCTTCTGCTCCCAATTCGTACTAGGGACGCAGTCCCCCGTTCACAAATAAAGGTAAGAAGTAAGAGGTTTGAGGTAAGAGGTACGAT
>JACQSP010000038.1 GCA_016205905.1 Candidatus Woesearchaeota archaeon | reverse complement strand
GTGATTAATTTGTACGAAAATTAATCACTTTTAGTATATAACTAAGCAAATACTTCCAGCTCTTTAATCTTCTGCTTCAAATGCTCAATTGTTCTTTCATTGTCCTGCTGCTGCAATAAAGAGCCGCATTCAGGGCATCTAAATTCAAGCTCTGAGCCTTGATCAAAGTCTAACCTTGCGCAGGCATTTGCGCACAAAAAGAAACATCCTTTATTCTGCTCTTCTTTCATTAATCTCTCTTTTAGTTTAGTAAGCTGTTCCCTGTGAATTTCAAGAACAATATCCTTTATTCTCTTTTTGTTAAATGTCCAATAAGAAATATAATATCCTTTCTTAGCATCCTTTTTTCTCTTGTAAACTGCCAAATGCTTTTGGTGTAGTTTGTAAAGAATTTTTCTGACATGATGTATTTCTACCTTGGTTTTTTCAGATATGACAAATTCAGAAATATTCTTTCTATTCTTTAAAAAATTAATAATTATTAATGCTTCGTTTCCCACTGCTTCAACCAAAGTCTCATGGATAAGCTTGTTAGTTAATCTTATTTTCTTTGCCATTGTTAAATTTGAATAAGAAGTGTGTATTGGATAGTTTTTTGAGGTGATAGCTGGCCAATACACACTCTAAAGAGTATTAATATGAATAATGCGAGTACATTCATAGAGACTTTTAACTAAAATAAGCCTCTAATACCTGTCAACCCCCTTTATACCTAATCTTAATGAGGTAACTTATATATAAATATTTCGGTTTTTACTTGACAGTGACAGAAATGGTCTGGTCTCAAGGTAAAAAGCGGTATAAATAAGGTATAAATGAGTAAAAATAGGGATAATAGAGGCATAAGAATGATTCACTTTAGAAAAATTTAAAACAAAGCGCCCTATTTATACTAAAATCAATGGGCCAGTAGTTAAACCTGGTTATAATGCGCCGCTGGCAGCGGTGAGGCTCCGGGTTCAAATCCCGGCTGGTCCATTAAAATAGTAAGATGGTAGGATAGTTTGATAGAGTTAAGAGTAAAAGGAGTTAATGGTAGGAGGTAAAAGGTATGAAGTAAGAGGTACGATGATAACATCGTAGTCGTTCCCTCTTACCTCCTACCTTATACCTCTTACTTTCTTACATTTTATTGTTTCCATCAAACCATCTGACCTTCCTACCATCTTACCTTTATTATTATTATTATTATTATTATCGCTAGTTATAATAGGTGAATATAAATAAATCGTATAACCACAATGAAACCAAAAATTCAGATTTTGACTGATGCTAAATTAAGAGAATTTATTGATTATTTAGAACAAATTCCTTATTCTGCTTATCAGAAAAAAGTAGTATTGGATGAGAAAGATGTTTTCAGCTTTGGATATGTTCCAAATAATAAGTATATAATTGCAGTAGATAAAGAAGAAGCTGATGAGGATAAAGGAAAAGATAAAATTATTGGGCATATTTGTATTATGAGCCCTTATACACAATATGGTTATCACCAGGAACATATTCTTGAAGTGCATATAAACATAATTCCTGAGTATCAACATAAAGGTGTTGGCAAGGCATTGCTGGAATTCTTTTTACAGGAAATTAAAAAAGGCAGGAAAAACAACGGCATTAAAAAAATAAAAACAAAAATGCTGGCAAGCAATGAACCTGCAATAAAACTGTTTGAAAAATTTGGATTTAAAAAAGAAGCACTGCTGAAAAAAGAATGGAAGATGATTATTGAAGATGAAAAAACAGGAAAAAAGAAGGAAATTTGTGAGGATTGTTTGTATATGAGCTTGGGTTTGGAGTGATATACTAAAAATGATTGATTTTCGTACACAAAGCAACAAGCAGTATTCAACCAATATTTGTAAGCACTAAAATTAATAACAAAATATTAAAAGAAACATTCATTTAAAGGTTAATATGACAAATTCAAAATACGATTTAGAATTATCAAAAGTAATTGATAGAATAAAGCAAACAAACTCAAAAAATGTTTGCATTCAATTACCTGATGGTCTAAAACCTTACGCTAAAGATATAAAGGAAAGAATTGCCAGTGCGTTTGGAGAAGAAGTGAATATATTTATTTGGGCTGGAAGCTGTTTTGGTGCCTGTGATACACCGCATGGATTGGATAAATTAAAAATAGATTTATTAATCCAATGGGGACATAGTGAATGGAGATGAAAATTTAGAAGATAAGAGCAAAAACCACCAACAATAATGGCGGCAGACGGACATTTTACATGAAAAAACGTAAAATGTCCTACGTGACATCCCGTAGGGAATAAAGATAATGCCGACTCGCAAGCTCGTCTGGCATTATCAGACTTGCAAACAAGTTTGCAAGCAACCCCTGTCACGTCTGCGCCATTGTTGGTGGTTTTTGCATAAAAATAAAAAACAGGAAAATAACATGACAGAAAAACAATTTATGATTAAATCGCATGTGTTAGAGAAATTAAAGCCAGAAATAAACAAAGCGATTAGCTTAATCACACAGGCAATTGAATCAAAAAGGCCAATCTGGATAAGACACCATGCTGACACAGATGGTTATTGCGCTGCATTAGCGCTGGAAAGAGCAATCTTGCCATTGGTTTATAATAGGCAGGCAAAGGAGAGAGATGTATTTTATTATTATTCAAGGCTGCCTTCAAAATCACCATATTATGATTATGTTGATGCAACCAAAGATTTAACTAATTTTATGAATAATATAAACAGGTTTGAGATAAAACCGCCTTTAATAATTATTTGCGATAATGGGAGCAGTGATCAAAGCATAGCTGCTATAAAAAAAGTAAAGATTTACGGCGCAAAGATTATTGTTTTTGATCATCATCCGCCTTCTAATGAGATTACAAAGGCTGTTGAAGCGCATGTGAACCCGCATTTTGTCGGAAGCACTTATGACATATCAGCTGGAATGTTATGCGCAGAGATTGCGAAACAAATTAATCCTGAAATTGACCAGATGGAATTTTTTGCAGCAGTTGCTGGAACTGGTGATAAGGTAGAAAGTAAGGAGATGGATGAATATATTAAATTATGCCAAAAAAATTATTCTCATGAATTAATAAAAGATGTTGCAATCTGTCTTGATTATGAAGCATATGTATTAGGATATATTGAAAGCAGGGATTTAGTAAATGATATTCTTGGAGCTGAAAGCAGCAAACAAAAAAAACTGATTGAGATAATAAAGCCCCTGGTAAAAGAATCTATTAAACAACAGCTTGAAACCAATAAAAGATATATGCAGGTAGAAGAGAAGGAAAAGTTAATTGTATGCAAATTAGATATTGAAAGCACACAGATGTTTACATTCCCTCCGTCTGGAAAGATAACAGGGATTACACAGGATTATTTAATAGAGAAATACAAAAAGCCAGTAATAAGTTTAGGAATAAGCAATGACCAGATAAATATCAGGTGCAGCAGGGAACTAAAAAAGTTTGATGTTAATGAGATTATAAAAATTCTCAAAGAAAACCTGCCTTATGCACAAATAAATGGCGGCGGCCACAGAACAGCAGGAAGCATTAGTTTTGTCGAGGCTGCAAAAGAAGAAGTATTTAATATTGTTGAAGAGTATATTGGGAAGATGTGAAGATGCATAGAGAGAAGAAAAAGAAGCAAATTATTTCAAAAAAATTTAGGTCAGTCCCTAACCCCAACCATAAATGGTGAGGATTGATAGGAACTGACATTGACCTAAATTTTTAGGAAATCAGAAAGCCAGACGCAGAGCCATTCATCCACAATCATAAATGATATGGATTTCTGGCTTTCTGATTTAAAAGAAGAGAATATCTAGGTGTTGAGATGAATAAAGAAAATGCGATAAGATTGTTTCAAGACAGAAGGGTTAGAGTACTATGGGATGATAAGCAGGAAAAATGGTATTTATCTATAATTGATGTAGTTGAAGTTCTAACTGACAGCCCTAATCCAAGAAAGTATTGGAGTGTCCTTAAAACAAGGTTAAAAGCAGAGGGAAACCAGTTGGCTACAACCTGTAGTCAACTGAAAATGCAGTCCTCTGATGGTAAATATTATCTGACTGATGTTGGTGATACTGAACAAATATTGAGGCTTATTCAATCAATCCCCTCAAAGAAAGCAGAGCCTTTCAAACTTTGGCTTGCAAAAGTAGGGAATGAGCGTATTGATGAGACCCATGATCCTGAACTTGCAATAGATAGAGCTATGCAGACATACCTTAAAAAAGGATATTCAAAAGAATGGATTAATCAAAGACTAAAGACTATTGAAGTAAGAAAAGAGCTAACAGACGAATGGGAAAGGGTAGGAATAAAAGACACTTCGGAATTTGCAATTCTCACAAATGAGATTACTAATACTTGGTCTGGATTAACAGTTAAGGAATACAAACGGATCAAAAACCTGAAAAAAGAAAATCTTAGAGATAATATGAGCAATGTTGAATTAGTTTTGAATATGCTTGCAGAAGTTGCGACAAAAGAAATATCAAAAAAACAGAATCCTAAACATTTTGAAGAGAGCAAAGAAATTGCAAGGAAAGGCGGAAGTGTTGCTGGAAACGCCAGAAAGGAGATAGAAAAACAGACTGGAAAACCAGTAGTTACACCTGACAATAATCTACAAAATAAAACCAAAAAGATAAATTTTATTGATAAAAAGAATCAAGAATGATAAATGAAAACAAAAATTATTCAATTTTAATTCCTTTTGTAGGTGGCGGATGGTTAGGCAAAAAGGATACAAATTATTTTGATAGAGATAAATTTTATTGGCTCCCAATTGATGAAAACGATGATGATATAAGTAATTCTACATCTTCTATACAAGAAGTATTAAGTCTAATAAAAATGAAATATCCTGAAGAAATCATGAGCAGGGTAAAAGATAAAAGGTTTCATTTTGATCCTATATTAGATTCTAAGAAAGCTAGCTATGGTGAACCGTTAGATTCTGGAAAAGCGAAGAGAATAATTAATTTCTTAATTCGTAAAAGTGGACTAGCTGGCAGAGAGGATTGTTGGAAAATTGCTGAGGGAACCAATGTTAAAATATATTTTGGAGCAAAGTTTCAGGATTATGCTGAATCTAAAGAAAACAATGGTGAAACAACAGGATTATATATTATAGGAGAATTGAATGTAGATTATATCGGTACTCGAAACAATTTAATCAAAGAATTTCCTTTTTTGCAAAGCATTATTAGTAGAAATGCACATCAAAGAAGAAAAACTAAAGAGAATTTTTTTATATTTATTGGTAAAGGTAAATTTTATAAAACATCATATAAATTTGCAAAATGGAATTCTGATACTAATTCATTCAAAGTCTTAGATGAGTTTAAAAATGGCTTTGGACCCACTGGTAGAGTAAGAACTTCAGTTCATTTAGGGAAATTTAACAGAATTTTATGCGATAATTGTGAATAAATAATAGGGTACAACTTCATCGTGAACGTTTGGCTTCGCCCATGAACTAAACAAAATCTACTCAAACACACCTTTCAGTTTCTCAAAGAAATTCTTTAATGGTTTTTCTTCATTCAGTTGTTCAAATTCTTCCAATAATTCCTTTTGCCTTTTGCTTACCCTGTTTGGTGTTTGGATAATAACTTTAACAAATTCATCACCAGAGCCAAATCCTCTCAAACTGGGAATGCCTTTGCCTTTTATTCTAAACAATGTGTTTGTTTGTGTTCCTGAAGGAATCTTCATCTCTACTGTTCCTCTTAATGTTGGCACTTCAACTTCATCGCCTAAACAAGCCTGAGTAAAACTAATGGGTATTTCTACAAATATATTATCATCTTCCCTTGTAAATATTTTATGCTCTTTCACTTTAATTAAAAGATATAAATCGCCGTGTGCTGCTCCTTTTTCTCCTGCTTCACCTTCATCTTCAATCCTTAGCCTTGTGCCGTTATCAACACCTTTAGGTATAGTAACTTTAAGCTCCCTAACTTTGCGTATTCTTCCAGAGCCATCGCATTTTTCACAAAAGGAAGTTATTACTTTTCCAACACCATGGCACTTATTGCATGTGCTTGAGGTTTGAAATATTCCAAAAGGCGTCCTTTGTGTTCTTCTGTACATTCCTGTGCCTTGGCAGGTGTCGCATGTTTTGACATCAGAGCCAGATTTAGCGCCAGAGCCATGGCATTTATCGCATGTTTCATGCCGTGGTATAGAAATGGTTTTATCAGCTCCAAACGCTGCCTCTTCCAAAGAGAGTTCTAAACCATACTGTAAGTCTGCACCACGCTGATGTGCTCTTCTTCTTGAGCCTGATCTTCTGCCGCCGAAAAAAGTATCAAAAATATCATCAAAATCATAGCTGCTGAAACCATTCATGTCACCAGCGTCAAATCCACTCATGCCTTCAAACCCTGGCTCTGCAGTGCCAAACTGGTCGTACTGCGCTTTTTTATTATCATCTCCTAACACAGATGCAGCTTCGTTTATTTCCTTAAATTTTTCTGAAGCATTAGGATCACTTTTATTTAAATCAGGGTGATATTTTTTAGCCAGTTTTTTATAAGCCTGTTTTATCTCTTCCTTTGAAGCGTTTTTGTTTACACCTAATAATTCATAATAATCTTTTTTTGCCATGATTTAATTCAACCCACATAAATTCTTTTATTTCCATAATCATCTGTTTTTGTTTCTTTTATTTTTTTTAATTTCTTTTAGTTTCTCTTATTTCTTATGATTTTTATTCAACCTCATTAATTATTTCTAAAGGCGCATCAATAATGACATCTGCATCCTTCAGTTTTTTATGATTGTGAAAACCCCAGCTAACCCCTATGGCTTTTTTAAGCTTTGCATTTTTCGCCATTATAATGTCTCCATCCATGTCACCAATCATGACTGCTTCAGTTGGCTTAATTTCAAACTCATCAAGCAATCTTAAAATTCCTTTAGTGTCTGGTTTCAATCCATAATTTACATCAGCGATCTTGTCAAAATAATGCAGTACTTGATTTTTTTTCAGATGTTTTTTTATAATATCCTCATAATTATTTGAAAGAACAGCTAATTTGTAGCCTTTATCCTTAAGCTGTTTGAGTACTTGTTCTATGCCTGAATAGATCTTAACATTTCTGCTAGAATCTGCGACTATACTGCGAAAAATGAGTTCACTTTTTTCTATATCTTTTTTTTCAGAAATGCCCAGAACAGCTAAATTTTTAGTCCAGTCAACTTCAAAGAAATCCCTGAACTGTTCTGTTGAGAAATTAGTTTTAATGTTGAATTCCTTGAATATAGCATAATAAGCGCTGCATGCCAATGGAAATGTATCTACCAAAACTCCGTCGTAATCAAAAATAATTAATTTTGTCTTTTGCATTGTGATATGATGCTAATTTCATTATATAATTATAGGCTACTGTTAAAGGATAAAGATGGTGTTGGTTGCAAGGTATATGATGTTAGTGAGACTAACACATTCATCTTACAAATTATACCTGACAACTTACACATTTATCTTTCATGAGACGGTGGACTGCGTCCCAGAAACGTGTTGTGAGTGGTAATTTGCAAGTAAAAAATATTAATAAGCTAAACAAATATAAAAAATAAAAAAACATAAAAAAAGTTAAGTGTTAAATCTATTTCTTTTTCTTAGGTTTTGGCTTTTCTTTTGTCTTTTGTGATGATTCCTTCTTATTTTCAGGGTTTTTTTCTTTCTCAACAGAATATTCTGCATCAACTACGTTTTCATCCGAAGTTTTTGACTTATGAGAATCTTCATGCTCAGCATCTTCCTGCTCTTCTCCTGATGAACCGCCTTCAGCATTGTTGTTTGCTCCTGCCTGTTGTTTTGCTGCTTGTTCCTGAGCAGCCTTTTGATAAAGCTCTGTAGACAATTTCTGAATCTTTTGATTAATTTCTTCCATCTTGCTCTTTATCTTTTCAGCATCCTTCTTTTGAGGCTCTTTAGGCTCAAGCAATTGTTTGAGTTCAGATATTTCTTTTTTCACTTCTTCAAGCTCTTTTGCATTCACCTTGCCTTCAAAATCCTTAAACAATTTTTCTGCTGAATAAACAAGCGCATCTGCTTCATTTATTGCCTGTACTTCATCTTTTCTCTTCTTGTCTTCGTCAGCATGCATCTCTGCCTCTTTTCTCATCTTCTCTATTTCTTCCTCGCTTAATTTTTGCGTTGCGGTTATTCTTATGGATTGTTCTTTTCCTGTACCAAGATCTTTCGCAGTTACATGAACAATTCCGTTTGCATCAATATCAAATGTGACTTCTATCTGTGGAATTCCACGAGGTGCAGGCGGGATGCCTATTAAATCAAACCTGCCTAAACTTTTATTGTCAACTGCCATTGGACGTTCGCCCTGCATTACATGTATTGTAACTGCAGTTTGACTGTCTGCTGCTGTAGAAAATGTCTGTGATTTTTTTGTTGGAATAGTTGTGTTTCTTTGTATCAATGATGTCATTACACCACCAAGTGTTTCTATACCTAAAGTTAATGGTGTTACATCCAGCAGTAAAATATCTTTGACTTCACCTGCAAGAACACCAGCCTGGACAGCTGCGCCTTGGGCAACACATTCCATTGGATCTACACCACCCTCAGCTTTCTTTCCTACAATATCCTCTACAAATTTCCTGACCAAAGGCATTCTGGTTGGGCCACCTACAAGGATTACTTTATTTATTTCTGAGTATTTCAATTTTCCATCTTTAACAGCCTGTTCCAAAGGATGTCTGCATTTTTCTATGATTGGCTTGATTAATTCTTCAAGCTTTGCCCTGTTAAGTTTCATCAAAAGGTGTTTTGGCCCTTTATTGGTTGCTGTGATAAAAGGCAAATTAATGTCTGTCTCGAGGACATTGCTTAATTCAATCTTAGCTTTTTCAGCTGCTTCTCTTAACCTTTGCATTGCCATGTCGTCGTCATTAAGGTCAACGCCTTCTTTTTTCTTGAACTCTGAAGCAATATACTTGATAAGGGCATCATCCATATCTTTGCCGCCTAATTGTGTATCGCCTGATGTAGATTTAACTTCAAAAACACCGTCTCCAAATTCCATAAGTGTTACGTCTAATGTACCACCACCAAAATCAAAAACAAGAATCTTTTGCTCCTTTCCTATTTTGTCGAGGCCATAAGCAAGTGCTGCTGCAGTTGGCTCATTAACGATTCTAACAACTTCCAAGCCTGCAATTTCACCAGCATCCTTTGTTGCCTGCCTTTGATTGTCGTCAAAATATGCAGGAACAGTAATTACTGCTTTAGTAATTTTTTCTCCTAAAAATTCCTCTGCATCTTTCTTGATTTTTTGGAGAATAAAAGCAGATATCTGCTGCGGTGTGTATTCTTTGCCGTAAATATTAACTTTGTAACTAGTGCCCATCTTTCTTTTTACAGCAGTAATTGTGCCTTTTGGATTTGTTGAAGCCTGTCTTTTAGCTGGCTCACCAATTAATAATTGATTGTCCTCTGTAAAAGCAACTACGCTTGGAAAGGCTTTTCCGTATAAACTAGTTCCTTCTGCACTAGGAATTATTGTTGGCTTACCTGCCTGAAAAACTGCTGCTGCTGAATTGCTTGTTCCTAAATCAATTCCTATTATTTTTGCCATGTTTGTCTACCCC
>JACQSP010000037.1 GCA_016205905.1 Candidatus Woesearchaeota archaeon | reverse complement strand
GGATTCCATCAAGGTGGTCAATTTCATGCTGAAATAATTCTGATAAATCGTCTTCAAACTCTTCTTTCTTAAATGTTCCATTTTCATCTTTGTATTCTACTATTATCTTTTTATGTCTTTTAATCTTAACAAAGAAGTAAACTCCAAAGCTAAAGCAGCTGTCCCAAACTTCAAACATTTCATTGCTTTTCCAAGTAATAACTGGGTTTATCATATAAAATGTCTTTTCGAGGGTTTGCATAAATATGATCTTTTTTAGATAACCAATCTGTGGTGCAGCGAGAGCTCTGCCTATTTTTTTTGTTTTTTGTAGATGAGTTAATGTGTCTTTTAAATCAATTAAAATTGTTTTAAACTGCTTATCAACTTTACTTACATTATCAAAGTTAGTTACTTGGGCGGATTTCTTCCTTAATTTCTGGTTTCCAATCATTAAAACAAGTTTTATTGCCATTGTGATTGTAGTATACTCATCTTATTTAAATCTAATGAATCTAAAATATAGGATAAGGCATTTTTTTATCCCAAAACACAATCTTTCTTCCAAAAAATGAAAAAAATAATTCAAAACACAATCTTCTCTCCAGGTGTTTTTCCAAACAATGCAACATCTGCGACATGGGTTTTGCCTGTCAGGAATCTAACGAGCCTTTCGACGCCAAAACCTGCGCCTGCTGTTTTGTGCAATAAACCTTGTTTTGCTAATTCTAAATATTCTTTGTATGCCTCTGGCTTTGTTCCTGCCCTTGCCATTCTCTCAAGGATTATTTTGTACTCATGCTCTCTTTCTCCGCCGGAAAGCCCTTCGCCAAACCCTTGAGGATAAATTAAATCATAGTTAAGATATGTTCGCGGCTTTTCAGGGTCTTCTTTGTCGTAAAACTCTCTTTCATGGTCTAACAGCCAAAAAGGCTCTGCTGCCATCGCTGACAGCTTTTCCTCAAATTCTCTTATAGACATTCCTTTAGAATCTTTTGTTGAAAATCTTTTGAATGGTGTTTTTGGAACCATAAGCTCTCTGCCTAATATTTCCAACTCATCCTTGCATTCATCTTTTACTCTACTGATTATTCTTATCATTAATTCTTCCATAAATTCAAATATATCTTCTTTTTTTGCGTCTTTAAATTCAAAATCAACCTGTGAAAATTCAATCAAATGCCTTCCGCTTTTTCCAGAATCTTCTTTTTCTAATCTTATGTTTGGGCTGACAATATAAATAGCTTTTCTTTCAGGAGAGATTAATGCCATCTGCTTATGCAGAATCATGCTCTTTGTAAGCTGAAGTTTCTGGCCGCAATAAGTTATGCATGCATCATAGACACTATGGCATAAAGGGTCAGTAATCGGAGAAAGCATAACTGGCATTAATTGCAGAACCTTTTTTTCATACATAAAGTCATGTATTGTTTTTAATGCGCAGCTTTGTATCCTTAATACTGCATCCATCTCTTTGCTGGAGATTTTTTCAATGGCTTTTGACAAATGTTCATGTTCTAATAAATGTTCATGTTCTTTATCTTCTCTAAACTCTCTGCCTTTTTCATAAACCAAAACAGTTTTTAATTTTTCATCTTTCTTTAATATTTCATCTTTCATGTTTTTCACCTTTGTTTAATGTTTTGTTCTCTAATAATATCTACTTATAACAAGATATATTTATAGAAAATATAATATAAGAAGGATTATAATGCAAATCATGAATAATAGCTTTAGTCCATGAGCTACACCAAGTTTTCCATATGAAGTTTCATAAACAATACTCGATGCTCCTTCCATTTGTATCACCTAATACAATAATAACGCCTAAATTTATAAGTATATCCCGAAAAATATGGTATTTTATGTAAGAATTGTCTAGATTTAATATAATTATGGAACACTTGTTCCATTTTATACTTAAAAATAGATTAAATTACATAATCTTCTGGAAAAATTCTTTTTTATCCTATACTTTGAAGTTACTATACAGTAGTCAAAAAACAAAAGATTTAAATATAAGTGCTGTGTTTTAATTTACATCCAAATAAGTTTAGTATACTTAATATTAATATTATTCAATTTAGATGAAATAAAAAACAAACAGGAGAATAAAATGAGTATGCAGCAAATAGCACTTATAAGAGAAGAGACACCTTTAGGTGGTTTATATCTTATTGTTGATTCTTCTAAGGTGCAAAGAGGCGGAACTTTTGATCAGATTGAATATGACAGACGGGGAAATCTAAAATTAAGCAAGTATGAACGTGAAAGTGGAGAATTTGCACACAATGATCATATTCTTGTTTATTCTACAACATATACAACACTAAGTGGTTTAGCGTTAGCTGTAAAAAGAGAACTTGGGAACATGAGAGTATCAAATCGAAGAAATTTTGGATTAGAAGATATATCCGCTCATCTTTCAAGTGCTGGTTATAAGGTTAGTGAAGTTGTTACACCGACAAAAACAGAAGATAAGAATAAAGGAAACTTAGGATTAGACGAAGAAGGTTCTTCATGCGCCGATATGTGCACTAATTGTCCAAGTTATAATAATTGTTATGGTTCTCACGCTCAAGATGAGGCTTCTGCCAGAGGATATCAAGGAAGTGGTATTAGGTTTGATCCAACTGATGGGGGAAGAGTTAGATTTGATCCTGCGTATCTTGATAGGATGGGAAGAATGTTAGAGGATCTTTTATCACAGAGAAGAAATAGGCGTTAGTATTTTCATTTCTAAGAAATAATAAAATCAAATGATTATAATGGGGGAAGAAAAAATGACAAGTCAATCATATCAAACACAAACTGGAAAAACAATAAGCGGTAAATACGAATGTGTTGTTGTAAAATTGGGTGAAGTATATATTGTTACTTGTCCAGGAGATGTGATGGACAATCATGTACCAACAATAAGATTAGAAGAAGGAACACTTGCTAAAATTCTTGCTGCTAAGCCATCTTTTCCAACAGATCCTGAACCAAAACAAATTCAATCAAGATATTATGGTTGCCCATACCTCAGAATTGGTGCTGATGATTTCAAAAGTCTTGAAGCATTCCAAGACGCTGTAAGAGGAGAAGTTAATAGTCTTGAAGGAAGACTTGGAGAAGGAGAAACATTATCATTAGACAAAATAAGAACACACTTAACACAAAAACCACAGTATGCTGTTTTAATTAATTATGAACGTTTACCTAATCAACTTACTTGCTTATATACAAGCGGTTCATTTGGCAATAAGTGGTGATCACTAATTAGATTTTATTCTTTAATTTATATTCACTTCAACTACTTTTCAGTTTATTAATCTTTATTCTCGTTCACAACAAGTTCTATGCCTCTCACACTAATTTGGGCGCAGCCACACGTCTCACTATGAAAACTAGGTGCTAGGTTCTGGGTGCTAGGTGCTAGCGGCGATAATTCATCGTAACTAGCACCAAGCACCTAACACCCAGCACCTCTTTTTATTATTTATATAACGGTGGACTGCGTCCCACAAACTGATTGAGAGCGGAATAAAAATACTAAGAAACAGAACTTCAGGTAAACAAAAATAAAAGAAAATAAAAAACAATTGGTTTTAATCTATTTCTGGAACACTTCACCAAACACTGTCATTCCTGTTATTAATACAATTGCCTGTACTAATGCCATTATAACTATTGGCAAGACAACTGTGACTGCAAGCAGTCCTGAAATAAAACCAGCAATAATACCAACAATTATTCCATAAACAACCAAACCCAGCCATGCTACAAAATAATCTCCAGTAAATACTTTCTTGAATATTCCGCTGAAATTAAATGCGCTGGCAAATGAATCTTCTTTTACGAAGAACATTAGTGCAGCAGGAAGAAGATATATTGCAATCAATCCTAATAACACTGCAACAACAACACTAATACCTAATGAATCAAATAGTATCCCCCATAAATTATATGTATCTAAAGTACCGCTCATCATCATGCTGAACATTGTAAACATTGTACTTCTAATACCTACAAAAGCAACAATCATCGCAGGCAGCATGAAAATAATGCTGATAATCGCACCAAGCAATCCTTTCAAAAATAAACCACCCCAGTCTTCCCATTCAGGCAAAGAAAATTTCTTTTTCATAGAATTTTCTGCCATCTTTAAACCATACCCTGTTGCAAAGAAACTAGTCACAATATTAACAACAGGTATAACATACATCAATCCAGCAATCCCAAGCTTTTTCCAGTCTTGGAATGGCATTTTAACTGCTCTTCCCCAATCTACCATAATATCACCCTTTTTGTTTTTATATCTTAGAGTACACCCACTCTTTTTTAATTACAGGAACTTATTCTATATAAATGTTTTCTAAAAAAATCGCTTAAAAAAGAGAAATTCTTAATAAATATGCCGAAGGAAATAGTTCTATCTATACAAAAAATAACAACAATGGGGGTGACGAGGCAGGGGAACTCAGTGGCTTGCGAGTGAGCTCGTAAACCAAAACTATTTGTCGATACCTTAGATTGCTCACTCGCTCACAAGCCACTGGATGCCGAGTAGGGCAAAATTCCGCAGAATTTTGACCGTCACCCGCCATTATTGTTGTTATTTTTTGTAAATATTAAACAAAATTTAGAAAAGAGGTTAAATGGATGAAGCCGCAAAAAACTTTATAAACCACCTTATTTACAATAAAATTATAATGGAAGAACCAATTCATAAATCAGAAGATAATCATAAATCAGAAAATAAAATCAAGTTAAACTATAAATCATTAGGGCTTATAGTAGGTTTGGAAATCCACCAGCAATTAGAAGGCAAAAAACTGTTCTGTAAATGCCCGACTGAAATAATAGATACTGAGCCAGACTTAAAAATAAAAAGAAGATTGAGGGCATCTGCCGGCGAGATGGGAGAAATAGATGAAGCTGCAAAGCATGAGCAGTTAAAAGAAAAGCATTTTGTTTATCATTTCTATAAAAAAGCTAACTGTCTTGTTGAACTGGATGAAGAGCCCCCTCATAACGTAAACAAAGAGGCAATGGAAATCACTTTAATCATCGCCAAATTATTAAATGCCAAACCTGTTGACGAGATTCAGTTCATGAGAAAAACAGTTGTTGACGGCTCAAATGTTTCCGGATTCCAAAGAACAGCATTAGCTGCAATGGACGGGCTCATCACGACAAACGAAGGCAAAATAGGAATCCCCACAATCTGTGTCGAGGAGGAATCAGCAAAGATAGTGCAGAAAACACATGAATTTGATGTGTATAATCTCTCCAGATTAGGCATTCCATTGATAGAGATTGCAACTTCTCCTGATATTCATTCACCCCAGCAGGCAAAAGAATGCGCAGAAAAATTAGGAATGATTTTAAGGTCAACTGGAAAAGTAAAAAGAGGAATTGGAACAATAAGGCAGGACATTAACATTTCTATTGCAGGCGGGAGCAGGGTTGAGATAAAAGGCGCGCAGGAATTAAAATTAATACCAACATTAGTAGAATATGAATGCTTAAGGCAGCAAAAAATAATTACTCTTAAAGGAAAATTAAAATGCAAAGAATGTGATGAAATAAATGAAAGAACAAATAAAAGCAATAAAAGTGACATTAAAAAATTAATACTGGCACTTGACGATGTGTTTAAAAGCACAAAATGTAATTTCATAAGCAAGGCAATAAGTGCAAAGCATGAAAAACAGGGAGATAATCTTGGTTATCCGAAAGAAAATGCTGTTTATGGCTTTAAATTAACAGGGCTAAAAGGAATTTTAGGAACAGAATTGCAGCCGAATAAGCGCATAGGAACAGAACTTTCTGAATTTGCAAAGGTCAATGCTGGGATTACAGGTATAATTCATTCTGACGAGCATTTAGAAAAGTATAGTTTTACAAATGACGAAATTACTGCAGTAAGAAGAATATTAGAGCTTGCTCCAAAAGATTGTTTTGTGATGATTGTTGCAGACTATAAGAGATGCGAGAAAGCATATTGTGCAATATTAAAAAGGCTGGCTCAGTTAAATAATGGTGTCCAAAGCGAAGTCAGAGCAGCCAATCCTGATGGTACAACTACATTTATGAGGCCTATCCCAAGCGCAGCAAGAATGTATCCTGAGACAGATGTTCCTCCTTTTTTGGTTACAAAAGAATATTTTGGAAGATTAAAAACACCTGAGCTTATTGAAGAAAAGGTTTCAAGAATACAAGAATACGGATTAAGCAAAGATTTAGCAGACCTTCTTGTGAAAAAACATAAGCTTGAATTGTTTGAAACATTTGTTGATAAATTTAAGAATCTTAAGCCAAGTTTTATTGCTGAAATTATTCTGCCGAAATTATTAGAGGCAAAAAGAACACATAATCTTTCAGACGGCGAGATAAACAGAATTGATGATATTAAATTAGAAGAAGTCTTGGAAAAATTAGATGATGGAGAAATTAACAAACAGGCAGTTGAAGAGATATTTGTCAGTATTGCAAGGACAGGAAATGTTGATTTTACAAAATTTAAGACTGTTAACACCACCTCAAGTGCAAATGATATTGAAAAAGAAATAAAGCAGATTGTAGAGAAGAACAAAGAGCTTGCATTTGGGGCATTAATGGGAATAATCATGAATAAATACAGGGGCAAGGTGGACGGCAAATTAATCAGTGAAATTTTGAGAAAATATATAAAAACATAAAAATGAGAAGAATAATAACAAGTGTTAGTATCTGTCAGATGAAAGATTTATTATTAAAGATTAACCAAGACACACATATTATCACACATAACAAGGAGGTGTAGCAATTACATACCTTAAACCAGCAATGACTGAAGATTATAAAAAAGTAAGCAGCCTTTATCATAAAAGAAAATCTCCAAGAAATTTATTCTTATTGAATACATTCTTTTTAGTGCTGCTAATTGCCACGATTTTACTGCCGATAAAATGGTATTATACACTGGTTGTGTGTTTTGTGCTATTTATCCTTTATGGATTCTTTAGATTATGGGGATTGAATTAAGATTTCTGTTTTATTTCCTGGGCGCAGCCACACGTCTCACTATGAAAACTAGGTGCTGGTGTCGATAATTATTCGTAACTAGCACCTAGCCACTAGCACCCAGCACCTTTTTTAATTTTTCATATGACGGTGGACTTCGTCCCACATACGGATTGTGAGCTGAAAAAAGAGGTTAATAAGCTAAAACAAATATATAAAAAACAATAATAAACCAAAAAATAAAAGAATAAGTAAAAAATAAAAAAGATTTACTCCAATACACATTTATTCTTAATATGATGGAACTTCTACAAAGTTATCCACAGAGTTATCCACAAATTAATTCATATTCCCGCATCTTTTCTTAAGACGTCAACCTTGTCTGTTCTTTCCCATGTGAATTCCGGCTCGTTTCTTCCAAAGTGTCCATAAGTTGCAGTTTTTTTGTATATTGGTCTTCTTAAGTTAAGCTCTTTGATTATTTCTGCTGGTTTTAGCGGGAAATGTTTTCTGGCAAGCTCTGATATTTTCTCCTCAGGAATCTTGTTTGTTTCAAAGCAGTGCACTAACACAGACACCGGAGCAGCGACACCAATAGCATAAGCTAGTTGTACTTCGCATTTATCAGCTAATCCTGCTGCAACAATGTTTTTTGCGATATATCTTGCGGCATAAGCTGCGCTTCTGTCTACTTTAGAAGGATCTTTTCCTGAAAATGCGCCGCCGCCATGGCTGCCATGGCCTCCATAAGTATCAACAATAATTTTTCTGCCTGTAACACCGCTGTCAGCAACTGGACCGCCAATTACAAATGAACCTGTTGGATTAATGAAAAATTTGGTATTGCTGTCCAGCAATTTACCGCATACTGGCTTGATAACACAGTCAATCATATCTTTCTGTATCTGGTCGTGTGTTGCGCTGGCTAAATGCTGTGTTGAAACAACAACAGTATCTATCCTTTGGGGAACACCGTCAACATATTCTACAGTAACCTGTGATTTTGCATCTGGTCCGAGATAAAGCAAAGTTTTTGTCCTTCTTAATTCCCTGAGCCTTATTAAAAGCTTATGCGCAAGAACAAGTGTCAATGGCATTAACTCAGGTGTTTCATTGGTTGCAAAACCAAACATTAAGCCTTGGTCGCCTGCACCCTGCTCTTTAAACAATCCCAGCCCTTCTGAAACACCTTGGCTGATGTCTGGGCTCTGTTCGCTGATACTGGCAAGAACACCGCAGGTATTTCCGTCAAAACCAAAAGCAGGATTGTCATAACCAGCTTCTTTTATTGTTTTTCTGACGACATCTTGTATGTCTATATAAGTATTAGTTGTCATTTCTCCAGCAACAACCACAAAACCGGTTTTAACAAGGCATTCAATAGCAACTCTTGCATAAGGGTCATCCTTGAGCGCTGCATCTAAAATTGAATCGCTTATCTGGTCGCATAATTTATCCGGGTGGCCTTCGCTGACACTTTCGCTTGTAAACAAATATCTTCCTTTTTTCATGTTTCTACACCTCATTAGTTTATAGTTTATATTTTTGTGCATTTGCAATTATCAGCACAATACTATCATAATCAATAGTCGATAACTCCTTAAAAAGTAGATTGTATATAAATATACTTGATAAAAATATTCTTAAAAGAATAATGTTATTTATTTAGTTGATTCAATGGTTCTCAACCTTTTTTCTGATTCATAGCATATTATTCGCTCTCCACACGTTTGTTGGGCGAAGTCCCTCGTAACATGAAGAATTATTGGTTGATTAATTTATTTATTGTTCGATTTTTTTATATAATTCTTAAAAAACTTTAAAAAATATTTCATGAAACTGTGGACTGCGTCCCTAGAAATGAATCACCCAGCACTAAAGTGCTGGGTATCCTGTAAGCAATTTCTGGAATTTTGCTGTTCTATTTGTTCCTGCGATATAATTTTGAATGGCTTCTGCACTAACATTTCCAACACTTCTAAAAAACTTTCCAGGACTCCAAAAATGACCTGTTCGAAAATGTCTTCTTAACCAAGGGTGATGTTCAAAGATTTTCTTTGCCGAAAAACCTTTTAAAAGCTGTAACGCGTTAGAAACACTCATTGTTGGTGGGATGTCGACAAAGAGATGAATATGATCAGGCATTATTTCCATTTCAAATATATTCATGCCTGTTCTTTTCGCAACATTTTTAATTGAGGCTTCACACACAATTAGAACTGGCTTAAATTTGAATGGATCTTTTGACCATTTAGGTTTCCATACCAAATGATAGCTGTTTTGTCCCACTGAACGAATATTGTTTTTAAGTTCCATTTTGCTCGTCTCCACGAACAAAGCTCACGCTATTTTGGTTGATAGAAATTGGTGCGCAACTTCGTTCGCAGCTTATACTGCGGCGAAGCCGCTCCTTAAATTTTTCTGAGAAAATAACGAAACCCAGCACTAAAGTGCTGGGGATTCTTTACGTACACTAAAAAAATACTTTATTTTTCGTCATCTTCTCCACCCAATCAACATATTCTTTATTTCCTTTGGCTAGGAAGGATAAGATACAAGGAATTTTATAAGAATGGATTCCCTTAACTCTTTTCATAACTTTTTTAGTTAATTTATCTGTTGTTTTTGCGATGATAACTGCCTCTCTGTCATCTTGAATTTTTCCATTCCATTCGTAGATTGAGCTTATATTATGGATGTTTGCACAGGCAACAAGTTTCTCAGCTACAAGAATCTTGCTGATGTTCTTTGCTTCGTTTTCATCTTTTGCTGTTATGTAAATTATATTTAATGCCATTGTCTCACCAAATTAACTTTTTGTATCATTAAATATTTATTTTTTGATTTGAGTGTTTATTAACTCTTTTCATTTATTTAATTTTTTTAGATTTGCTTTTATTAGCTATAATTTTGTTCTTTGTTCCTTTAGCGGTATCGTGCCCTTTTCTGTAATTTTCAATTGCATCTCTCAATGCATCTGTACCTAAAATAGAGCAGTGATATTTAATAGGCGGAACATGGCCTAATTCCTTGACAATATCATTCCACGTCAGCTTTTCTGCCTGCTCTAATGTTTTGCCTTTAACAATCTCGCACATTGCATCAGATGCAGCTATAGCAGCGACACAGCCATAAGTCTGGAATTTTACATCTGTGATTATTCCTTTGTCTTTATCAACTTTGAGAAAAATTCTCATTACGTCTCCACACTTGATGTTACCCTCTTCTCCGACTGCATCAGCCTTTTTGATCTCGCCTGCAAATTTTGGGTTTTTGAATCTGTTCAATGTTTTTTTTGAATACATGTGCATGATTACCACCTGTTTTATAATTATTTTGTTATTTATTCTATTATTTATTTTATTTATTATTCGTATTTGTTTAGCATCATAAGGTCAAAATTCATTTAGAGTAT
>JACQSP010000051.1 GCA_016205905.1 Candidatus Woesearchaeota archaeon | reverse complement strand
GATTAAAATAATACATATAATATGAAGATTTGCATCCTTTTGTTTGTGGTTTTGCTTGATTGCATGTTTTTGTTTTGTTAACCACGATTACTGCTTTTGGCAAAAATCTATACTGTTTATAATCCACAAAATAGCTTCCAATAAACTCAGCAAAATACTCGTCTATAAATTCTTTTGGTATATAACCTTTAGGAATTAATGCAAACAATCCTTTTATATGCTCTTCTAAGCGTAATTTATATTCTTTATCTTCACTAGAATCTTCATCATAAAACGTAAATAATTCGCTGGTAAATGACGCTGTTTCTTCACGAACATCTTCACAAATTTCTTTTACTCTCTCGCAGAAACCAACAACACCATCTAAAGAAGTAGTATCAGTTTTATTCATTCCTTTTTGCGAACCTTTTGAACCTACTGTATTTTTTGAACCTTTTTTGTCAGATTTTTTATGATGAACTGAAATTTTTTCAATATTCTCTTTATTAGTATCAACAGGATTCCCTAATAAAATTGCCAATGATAATAATGCAGTAGTTATCTTAAATCTCATTAAAACACCTTAAACAGTTGTCAGTGGTCAGGTGTCAGTTGTCAGAGGAAAACGTATTTACTCGTTTGTCGTTAGTCGTAGGTCGTAAGTCGTTTAACGAACGACAGACGACGAACGAAATACGACAAACCCGCATCTGACACCTGACCACTGATAAAGAAACCATTTTTCTTTTAAAAAGTTTGTTACTGTTGTTATTGGGTTGCAGTGATCTCTCGACGAGAAAAAGTATATCTCTTTTTGTCACCACTTTGTGATATATTCAACAGTTTATCTCACAATATTCAAATTATCGCTTAAAATCATAATATTTTAATACTTCTTAATCCATTTTATAGTCTTAATCCCTGTTTATAATCTTGATATATACTAAATGGAATTAGTTTTCGAACAAACTAATTCCATTTGTAAGTTGGAAAGCAAAGCTTTCTAACTTCTCAGGAATCTCAGATTCCCGAGATATACAAAAGTCCTTGTTTTTTGTTTGAAAGTTAAAGACTTTTAGTATATATTAGTAATCATAAATAGTGCACGTTATGAGATTGAGGTGAGTGATCAAAATGAAAAAATGTTCTGAATGCAATGGAAAGATGGTAGAATTAAAAGCCAAAACACCTGAAGGGGTAGAATATGATTATTTCATATGTGAAATGTGTGGTGAAGAAATTATTAAAGCAGAGAAATTACATGCAGCCCCACAAAAACATAGATTAATGAAAAGGTACAACGCAAAGATTTCTAAATGGGGAAAGGGCTTAGGAATAAAAATACCTAATGAACTGGTAAAAAAGTACAAATTAAAAGATAATGAACTAGTTACAGTTATATCTGAAAAAGAAGGGATAAAGATTATTCCTGCTTAGACAGAAACGTAAGGAATAACTCTGCCTTTATTGTAAATTTATAGTAAGTGACGTAAATTTTTATACAAATAGTGTCACTTACTATAGTGGTGGACTTTAATATCTGTATCAATATTGTTAAAGTCCACGAATATAGTTACGGAATTACTGATATATAATTATTTAATGTCCGTAACTATATATTTGAAGGACATAACAATTGTATAAAGATTTATGTCCTTCATTATAACTTACCTAAAACAACTCAATCCCTGCAATCCAATAAATACCAGCCCAACCCAATGTAATTATCCCTAACTGCAATAGCCATGCTACAAAAGATCTGAACCAGCCCATTCTAAACATTATTTTATAAATAAGTAACAATAACAAAAACGAAATCAAGCCCGAAAACTTATTTATCTTCAATTCAATAAGAAAACTAGCTATTGCAACAAGAAAATTGACAAAGATTGCCTTAAACCATGTAGACTTTCCTTCTAAAAGGCTTACTGCTATATGCAATGGTATTGCAGATATGACAAATGAGATGATTAAATAGATAAGTTTGGCGAGCATGATGTTTTTAACACTTTAGAATTTATATGTTTTTTCTAATCACAAAGCCAACTAAAACTTTCTACTTGTCAATAAAAACACTATATAAATATTATAAAATTTGATAAAATTACACCCAAATTCATGCAAAGATTTATATATAACTACACATAGGCATTATATAGATTTAATTGGTTTAGTTTATTCATACGAAAAAGTTTAAATTAACACAAATAAATCAAAAACAAGAAAAAAATAAAATAATAAGGGAGAAAATTAAGAATAAAGGGGAGGTAAATAAAATGGCTGAAAAGTTAAGTTTTTATGATGTAAAAGGTAAGAAGAAGTTCACATCAGACAAATACACCACTGTAACAAAAAAAGGCAGAAAATTTGCAGTTGCAGATGCTCCATCAGGAATAAAAGCATGGAGAATATTAGGAAGAGCATAAATCTTCTTATTTTGTTCTTTTTATTTTTTTAAGTTTGGGTTCTTATTCACCACTATATAATGTTAAATTTAATAACATTTAAAAAGGAAGTTCTATTTCCTGCTTCTTATGGCAACATTTACAGCGCAAGAAACAGGCGTATTTGGCAAAGCTATGTATATAGCAGTTCCATTAAGGCCGACTTTGACAGAAATTTTAGACAGCTCTGAATTTAAAGATGATGCTTTCCATAATCTTGATGTTCCGCCACATATTGAAGGAAGAAAGATTATAGTTGAGGCAGATAATTCTCTTGTTGAGGTTATGGCTACATTTGCAAAAGAAAAAGGTGATGTTAGCCATTTATACACAATACCAGATGATGGTTTAGATGGTACCACTTTGAGCATTTCAGCTATTGGCAAAACACCTTCAAGTGTAGATAATATTATCAAAAAAATGTTATCTTTTTTTGGCGCATATATTGATTTAGAAATGAAACCAACTGTTCAGCAAAGGTTCGAAATGGGATTTCAAGGCGTTGTTAAAGAAGTAAGTTATAGTATTCCTTTCTTTGAGCAATATCAAAAAATAAGGGCAAACTTGTCAGATGCAAAAATGCTGCCTAATAAAAAGATAGAGAGAGGATTCTTCATAAACTTATGTAATGAAACATTGGGAAAGTTAGGTATATCTAATTTTCAAAGGGATTATGATATAAGGCTTGTAAAAAGAGTCGAGGGTAAATATCAGAATGTTCCTTTGGAATTGTCTCTTGTTCATATATCTGGTCCAAGATTATACCCACGAATACAGGGAGTATTTCTTTACCAAAAGTTTGAAAGCGGCTGTCCATCATGGGAAATATCTACCTGTGAACAAGCAGAAGCATTTGCAGGACATTTTCTTTCTGCCAGCAAACTTTTTTTTGGCGGTTCACTGCTTTTGCCAAAACAAACAAGAAAGATTTATAGAGATCAAGAATCAGGTCCACAAGAGCAATTAAGTTATTGTATGGGAGCTTTTGATTGGATACCATCTAATTCACCTTTTAAACAATTTGAAGAAAGATTATCTGGGTTTGCCTCACCAATTCAAGTGTCAGTAAGTGATAATTATAAAAGTCAATTTCCAAATCTACAATATGGTGTTGATATAACTAGTGTTCCTAACACATTTGCGCAAGAACAAATAGATACTATGCGCAGAGTGATAAGAGTGGTTTATGATTCTTTTAATAGAAGATAATCAGATCAGAATATTCTAATTGTCTAAGCTTTTTCAATCTCTTTTTCTCGTTCTTAATCTTTTTTCCGCTCTCAGCACGTTCAAGGGCGAAGCCACACGTTACATGAATAAAAAGGTAAGAAGTTAGAGGTATGAGGGAATGACTACGATGTTATCATCGTACCTCTTACCTTATACTTCTTACCTTTTACCTTTAATTCGTGAACGAGTTGGACATGCCAAGAACTAACAAAAACTAAAATATCAAACACAAACCTACCCAATATAACTAACTTCTTCCTTAAACTTTCGCTTTAATTTCTTTATTGCAATATCCTTGCTTACATCTGAGAGTTCTTTTGTTGTCTTTATCATTTCTTTTTCAAGGCCTTTTATCTCTTTGTCAAGCTCGTTTAAGTGTATTTTCAAGCCTAATTTTTGCTGCAGGATTTTCATTATCTCCCTTGCACCTTTTACTCCAAGATACATTGGGTGGCCTATTGTTTCTGCAAGCATTGCAATACCCAAGATTTTTCTTTTCCCTGCTAAACCAACTAAAAGCCCAGAAACACCAATTATTGGCCCGACAATGCCATAAATCTTGTCAGTTGCCTTTGTTCCTTTTACATACTTATTTACAATTTCCTTAGAATTGCCTGTGCAATAAACTTTTGGTGTTTTTGGCACATCCTGAAGTCCAATGCCGCCAATAGTTATAATCTCCTTTCCCTTAAACTTTACAAATAGATTCAGCACTTCTTCGCAGAATAAGTATGAACTTTCTTCGTCAATCGGCTGAATATCTCCTGCAATAAATAATAAGTCGTTTTTCTTAGGAGCATTAAACTTTTTATAGTAAATCTCAATTGTTGGTAATTCTACAAGATCCTTCTCATTAACAAAAACAGTATGAGGGAATGAATATGAAAACACATCATACAGCTTTACAGCCTTTAAATCATCAATCAAGAAATCAACTACAACCTTGCCAACATTGCCTATCCCAGGCAAGCCTTCTATTAATATAGGTTTATTTAATTTTGGAATCTTTCCATGTAAAGTAAATTTCCATTTCATGAGCAAACACCAAACATCTTTTATTGCAGATTAAATAATTTTTTAATTAATTCGTATTTGTTTAGCTGAGGTCTTGTTTTTCAATCACTTTTTTCGCTCACAATCCGTTCCAGGGACGAAGTCCACCGTCTCACTAATTAAACTGTTTGTCGTAAGTCGTTTGTCGTTAGTCGTAAACAAAAAACGCAAAAAACAGCTGACGACAAACGACCTACGACTAATGACTTACTAATTAATCTTAGTGAACTTTGTTGGACATGCCAGGAACTGAACAAAAACATTAAATCTATAATTAATGAATATTTTCCTTTAAATTAAACCTTTTCCTTTTCTATCATCTGCTTTAACTTCCCGCCTGTATTTCGCATATTTATCATCAGGAGAGTATTTTGGCGGCTTTGTTTCGATAGTCTTCACACCGCAACACTCTTTCTTTAGTGTATATTTATTGCATTTTTGACATTTAAGTATATGCTGCATAAGTAACCCCCTTAAATCTAAATAATATTTAAAGATGTTGTTTAAATAGTTTTTCTTATTGGATGCTGTGTATTCCCTATTATCTAAAGTATTTGTTTATTTGAGATTATATTTTTTAAATATTATTAATCTTTTTTTTGCTCACAATCCTGTTTTCCGCTCCCAACCCGTTTGTGGGACGCAGTCCACCGTTTCATGAATAATAATAACTGTTTGTCGTAAGTCGTTTGTCGTCTGTCGTAAACGGAAAAACAAAAAAACAGCTGACGACATACGACCTACGACTAACGGCTTACTCGCTCTTTGCTTCGCCCAGGAACTAAACAATTATAATCTTAGAAGTAAATTACATCAAACATCCAGATTCTTAACTTCCTTTGCATGCTCCTGGATAAATCTTCGCCTTGGCTCAACCTGGTCGCCCATTAAGATTGTGAATATTTCATCGGCAATGACTGCATCTTCTATTGTGACTTTTTTCATGGTTCTTGTTTCTGGCTCCATTGTTGTATCCCATAACTGCTCAGGATTCATTTCTCCTAAACCTTTATACCTTTGGATATCAACATTATCTTTGCCGATTTCTTTTATTTTCTTAAACAATTCTTCATCTTTATACATATACCAAGTCTCTTTTCCTTTTTTTATTTTGTATAATGGCGGCTGAGCGATGTATATATGGCCGTCTTCAATTAGTTTTGGCATATATCTGTAAAAGAAAGTTAATAATAAACAGGTGATATGCGCGCCGTCAACATCTGCATCTGTCATTATTATTATTTTATCATACCTTAATTTTGCAATATCAAATTCAACATCAATGCTTGTGCCTATTGCAGTAACAAGAGTTACAATCTCCTGGCTGGCAAGGATTTTGTGCAGCCTTGATTTCTCGACGTTAAGAATCTTTCCTTTCAGCGGAAGAACAGCCTGAAATTTTCTGTCTCTTCCCTGTTTGCAAGAGCCGCCTGCGCTGTCACCCTCGACAATAAACAATTCGCATTTTTTAGGGTCTCTTTCCTGGCAGTCAGCTAATTTCCCAGGCAAGCCAGAGCCTTCAAGCAGCCCTTTTCTTCTTGTAAGCTCTCTTGCTTTTCTTGCTGCTTCTCTGGCTTTTGCAGCCACTATAAATTTGTCAATTATTAATTTTGCAATCTTTGGATTTTCTTCAAGGAAAGTGCCCAAACCAGTTGTGACAACGCTGTCAACAATGCCTTTCATGTCGCTGTTTCCTAATTTTGTCTTTGTCTGCCCTTCAAACTGCGGCTCAGATAATTTTACTGCAATGACTGCTGTTAACCCTTCTCTTAAATCTTCGCTTGACAGTTTTATTTCTTTATCAAGCAGTTTATTCTTTTCAGCGTAATTGTTGAATGTTCTGGTAAGAGCTGTTTTGAATCCAATCAAATGTGTTCCGCCTTCAATTGTGTTAATGCTGTTGGCAAAACTAAACACATTTTCCTGATAGCCATCATTATATTGTAATGCAAGTTCCACAACAGAATTATTCTTTTCTTTTTTAAAATAAATTGTTGGGCAGACTGGTGTTTTGTTCTTGTTAAGATATTCTACAAAACTGACAATGCCTCCGGCATATTCAAATATATGCTCCTTGTCTGTTTTTTCTTCTCTTATAGATATTCTTAAGCCGGGATTAAGGAATGTGAGCTCTCTAAGCCTTGAAGAAAGAATATCAAAACTGAATTCTGTTACAGTAAATATCTCTTTGTCTGGCCAGAATCTTACTTCAGTGCCTCTTTCACCTGCTGCCTCAATTTTTCCTATTTCTTTCACATCAAATAATGGCCTGCCTTTTTCATATTCTTGTGTGTAAATTTTACCATCTCTTCTTACTTTAACAATAAGCTTGATTGAAAGAGCATTAACACAGCTTACACCTACGCCATGCAGTCCGCCTGATACCTTGTATGCTCCGCTGTCAAATTTGCCGCCTGCATGGAGCTTTGTCATTACAATCTCTAATGCAGATTTATTGAATTTTGGGTGGATATCAACCGGAATGCCTCTGCCATTATCTATTACAGTTACAGAGCCATCTTCATTGAGTATAACGCTTATTCTTGTGCAGAATCCACCCAATGCTTCATCAACAGAATTATCAACAACCTCATAAACCAGATGATGCAACCCTCTTCCACTTGTGCTGCCTATGTACATTGCAGGCCTTTTTCTAACTGCATCTAATCCGCCTAAAACCTGAATAGAGTCAGCTTGATACGAGCTTTTATCTGTTTTATTATCTTTGTTGCTATTATCATTATTCTCTTTATCCTGAGTTGGCTCTGTTTTTTCTGTTTTAGAAGCTAGGATTGGCTCAGTTTTATCTGTTTTGTTCTTTGATTCTGTTATCAAATCTTCAGTTTTAATATCTTCATCAGTAGTTTCCTGCTCGATTTCTTTATTCATTTCTTCAGGGTTTTCATCTTGGTTTTCTTCAGTTTTTTCTTCCATTTTATTTTCTGTTTTCTCTTCCATTTTTAGCACCGGTTTTGTCACTATTTCCCCAGTATTTTCATATAAATTCGCCAATATTAAAACTAGATTTTTCTCGTCGAGAAAAACTCCTTTTTTTACACTTTCTAAATGCGTTTTTCTTTATATACTTTTCGCTTTTCTGTGTGAAATTTTTGTAGAATTTTGTTCTATTTTTATGCTTTGTTTATAGACTCTAAAAGCGCAGAATTTGGGGGTATAAACGAGGTGCTAGGTTCTGGGTGCTAGGTGCTAGCAGCGATAATCCATCGTAACTAGCACCCAGCACCTAACACCCTACACCTCGTCGTCGTCCCTAATCACACTTTCGTCTCAAAACTCAGAACTTCGCTGGAAACAACATTGCCTTGCGCGTCAAGATAAACAACTTGGTAATAATACTTTTGGCTTGTTTTTAGGTTTTTAATTATTATTTCATGCTGTGTTGTTTCTGTTAAATCATAGGCAGTATCAGATAAATAACTTTGAACCTTTCCATATTTGACTATGCTTTTGGTAGCTATGTTTGTTGTCCATGTTATTTTATAAGTTGTGTAATCTACTTTAATCGCCTCAATATTATTGAATTGGACCTTACTTGCTTCTGGGCTGGGTTGTGACGGTTGTTCTTGTGATGGCTGAGGTGTTCCTTCTTTTGGCTCAGATGGCTGCTGTGGTTGTGAAGGCTGCTTTGGTGGCAGTTCTAAGTTTTCTTTTTCTGGCTGTGTCGGCAATAGTTCTTTTGGCAGATCAATATTAGGTGTTTCAGTTATTTGCGTTTCTGTTGCTGGCAGTGTCTTTCCTTTTTCCCCGCTTATGCCATACGTGCTTTGAAGAACAGACAATTTCTGAAGATTAACACAGCTGTCTTTGTAAGTTGGATCTTTTATTTTTTCACAATTAGAATATTCGCCAAAACTCAAAGCAAAGGATAGGTAGCAGCTGTCTTTCTTTTTGCCATTAACTATATCTTCGCAATACTTGCTTTGATTGGAGTTCTTTGCCACATCTGTCACGCATTGGTCTATAGATGAGCTGATGCTGAGCTCTTTGCACATTTGAACTGCTTTGTCAGGATTTTTCTTAGAGGTTTCCTTTGCATCCAAAAGCTTGTCAACAAAATTAACACCACCTGATAGCTTCTCTTCGCTTGGTGTTTCAGTTTCTGTTGAGCTTTCTTTTGGTGTTGTTTCTGTTGTTTCCGGTGTTTCAGATATTTCTCCTTCTGTTACTTCCTCTTCTTTACATGGTATTTTGCAAACACCGCCGCAATCTATACCTTCTTCATCCTGATTTTTGGTATTGTCAAAGCATGTTTCACATAGTTTGCAGACACCGCCGCAGTCAACATCAATCTCATTCTGGTTTTGGACATTATCAAAACATGATTCACAGGAATTGCATTTCCCGCCGCAGTCTATTCCTTTTTCATCCTGGTTCTTTATCCCGTCAAAACAGCTTGGCTCTTTTTCAGTTGAAAGAACTTTGAAACTATTTGACGCTTTGTTCTGCGTATCACCATAATGAACAGTTCCAGAAAGAATATATCTGCCAGCAGCTGTGTTTTTTGGTATAAGGACACTTTCTGGCTTGTCAACAACAACATCAATTGCAAAGGTTTTGCTCCACGACGTTAATTCATCAAGCGTGTCCTTGTTGATTATTTTGAATTCTATAAAGATATCATATCTGTTTTTTTCGCCCATATTTGTTATTTTGTTTATGAAATAAAGCTTTTCACCAGGCTTAATATCTGAGCTGTCTATCTGTATTGTGTAGTCTAACAGTTCAGGAGATTGAGGCAATTTAAAAAAAAGATAATACCCACCAGAAACCAAACCACCTATAACAATTAACAGCAGAAATATGTGCATTATTGTTCTTGGATGAATCTCTACAATGTGCTTGACGTGTTTTGGTTGTTGAGAATATTGGGATTGTGCTGCCGATAGTTGCGCTGATTGAATTGCCTGCTCAATTATTCCAGCGTCATAACCAGATTGAATTAAATAACTCCTTATATCATCTATATTATATCCTTTTGCCAGATTCTCCTGAACATATTTTACAAGGCGAGGATTCGCATTAAGAGAATTGTCTGCTCCTGAACTCCCTGCTGTTCCTGTGCCAAACTTTGAGTCAAACGGCTGCTGCCTGACAAAATCAACTGCCTCGTCGATATTATTGCTTTTAAATCCATATTTAAGAAGATAATCTTTAATCTGCTCAATAGTATAACCTTGGCTGATATGCTCTCTTATGAATTTAACTATTGTTTCGTTGACCATGTTCCTCTTTTTTTATGGGTTTTTGATAGTTATGAATTCTTTGTACATATATCTCTTATTAAATCTAGATCTATGAGATTTATTGAGACTATAGAATGCATCTGGTGCATATAATCTTGATGATGTAATCCAATCAAAAATATCATGCATTGTTTTAAATCCATTTTCCCATGTTGTGTAGCATATACCCAAGTATTCACATATAAGTCTAGGATCATATGTTAAGTTTATCCTTGCAATTTGTTGATGAGAATCTATAATCGAATTCTCTACACCATTATATACATCGATGGTATTCTGT
>JACQSP010000031.1 GCA_016205905.1 Candidatus Woesearchaeota archaeon | reverse complement strand
TGCGCTTTACGCAGATAACTTTCGAGCTTTCAAACCTTCAAGCTTTCAAACAGTTTCATGTAACGGTGGACTTCGTCCTTAGTTACGTGTTGTGAGCGGAAAAAGAACATTAATGCTAAACAAATCTTATTAATTTAATTCTTTTATGACAATTGTCTTATCTCTATCTGCACCTACACTTACTATGCCAATCTTAGTTTTCAATAGTTCTTCAATTTTTTTAACATATTTTTGACAATTTGTTGGCAATTCATCAAATGTTTTAGCATTGCTTATATCTTGGTTCCATCCGTTCTGGTATTCATAACATGGTTGTTCTGATGCGCCTTCTGATTTGTTATAACCAACGCAAACAGGAATTGAATTTAAGCTGCTTAGTACATCAATCTTAGTCATTGCAATATAATTAATGCCGCTTGCTAATATGGATTTTTTCAGGACTTCTAAATCTAACCAGCCGCATCTTCTTGGCCTTCCTGTTGTTGCTCCAAATTCTCCGCCTTTTTGCCTTAATTCTTCTCCAAGAGGATTATTTAATTCAGTCGGGAAAGGCCCTTCTCCCACTCTTGTAGTGTAAGCTTTTGCTATTCCTATTCTATAATCAAAGTCAACATAAATGCCAAGCCCATTTAATGCTCCGCCAATACCTGTGTTTGATGATGTAACATAGGGATATGATCCATTATCAATGTCAAGATGAATGCCCTGCGCTCCTTCAGCCAACAAAGAACATCTACTTGCAGCCTCAATTAAAATTGGCTTAGCATCTCTTATAAACAGACTGAATAATTGTTTCTTTTCCATTAAATCATTATAAACCTTTTTTGCATCAATATAACAATTGTCATCTATAAATTGCTCTAAAAATGGATTTTTTCTACAAAGAGTTCTGATTGTTTCTCTTCTTGTAATCTCATCTGTTAAATAAAAATTAATTTGATGATTTCTATATCCTACATTTTTATTTATTTTTTCTTCTAAACCCATACTTCCGACATCTTTTGCCCTAATACCTTTTCTTGCTATTTTATCAATATATGCAGGGCCAATGCCTCTTCCAGTTGTCCCTATTTCTTTGCCAGTAATCGCGTCAATTATCAAATGATATGGTAATATCAAATGAGCATTTTCATCAAGAATTACATTTTCAGGGGTGGTGCTTATACCTAATTTAGATAGTTCACTTATCTCTTTAATGAATTCGTTATAATCAACTACCATGCCCTGGCCAAGTACACAAATTTTTTTATTTAGAATGCCCGAAGGGATTAAGTGAAGAACATATTTTTTTCCACTGATTACCAAAGTATGGCCTGCGTTGGCACCGCCTTGATATCTTACAACAACAGTTGCATCATTTGATAAGAAATCTACTATCTTGCCTTTTCCTTCGTCTCCCCACTGCGAGCCCACTACAAGAATATTTGGCATATTTAACACCTCTGCAAACCTCAGGAAACTGCGAAGGTTTTAATAGTTTGTTGTTCTGAACTATCTAATTGTTCTTTTTATATAGTTCCTGGGCGCAGCCAAGAGCGAGTAAGCCGTTAGCCGTAGGTCGTTTGTCGTCAGCAGTTTTTTGCGTTTTTTGTTTTTCCGTTTACGACAGACGACAAACGACTTACGACAAACAGTTTTTTTTCATGGTACGGTGGACTTCGTCCCACGAACGAGTTGTGAGCGGAAAACAGGATTGAGAGCGAAAAAAAGATATAAAGAAGATTGAGAAACAGAACCTCAGCCAAACAAATGTCATTCGCCACATATTAACAGCAAATCATATAACTATCAACACAACACCTAGAACCATAAGCACTGTGCCGAAAAGAATGTGCCAGAAATTCTTTTTTTCTTTAAATAAAAAATAAGCCATAATTATAGTGAAAATTGCTGAAACTCTTTTTAGTGATATAATATAAACAGTATAAGTTAAACTTATCGCAATCACATATGATAACATTACTCCAAAATAAATAAGTGTTGTAATTAACAACCCTTTCCAATTAGTTTTGAATATATTTTTTGTTTTAGAGATAAATGAAGACGGTTTCTCTTTAAATAGAAGATAAGCAACGAATACCGGAATAACAAAATAATTGTAAATCAATACATGAGTAATATAATTAGAGTTATTTATGATAAACTTGTCCATTATAGAGCCAATGCCAAAAATAAATGCAACAATAAACATATATAACGAGCCTTTGTTTCTGAATATTAGCTTGAATGGCTCTAAAAGTCCATCTTTTCTTCTTTTGTAGTTTAAGAAATAAGTTCCTGTTACTAAAAGAACAATTCCTATAATCCCAATATAAGATGGAAATTCCTTAATCCATACCATCCCAAGAATCAAAGTAAATAATGGTGTTATTGTTAACAATGGTGTTGTTATAGAAACATCTTCTATCTTTATTGAATGCATATACAATTGTCTTGTAATAACTACCATTATTCCCACAATAAAAAAAGAGATAATAACAGTCCAGTTAAACACAAACCTTGACCATAATAATGGTAACAAAGGCAGAGTGATAATTGCAGTCATTAATATGCCGCAAAATGCAAAATAAGTAGCATCAGCATTTTTTATATACTTTTTATTAGCCAAATGATATAATGCATAAAAAAATGCGCAGATTAATCCTAGTATTAGCCAAAGCATAGATTAATGCATTTATATGCTCTTTTAATAAATATTGTGGTCAATATAATTTTAATTGTGGCTTAGAATATAATATCATGAGTAAGGCTCCATTTTCACAGGTTATATAAATTATAAGGACAAGATATATATAATATTTCAACCATATTACTTTTGTAGGGGCAGTCAGAAGATTTAAGATTACATTAATACATTAATCACAATTAATCTTTTTATTTTTGTCTTAGGATCACATTTAACTTATATCTGTAACCAAAAGAGAGATTACATTAATTTTACTATTTAAAAGCTATTAAATTCCTTAATTCCTGATAAAGGGGAGGTATAATATGACTAATTTATATCCTGCAATGGGCATGGTTTATGAAAGAGTTTGCAAAGAAGAGTGTTCTAAACATAACAATATGGGGCTTACATTAGTTTTCATAATATCTATGCTTGCGGTGTTATTCTTTGGTGACTGGGGCTTAAGGTTTAAGATGTGGGGTTCTTTAACAATATTGTATTTTGTGTTTGTAAGCTGATTCTATTATAAACTGATTTCTTTGAAAATTCTTTAAAAATAGTAATACATATATATATCCATTTCTAATAATTATATATTTGCTTAAAAAAGAGGGTTTTGATGAAATATCCTGCTAAAATACGATTTAAAAGAAGAGATTTAATTTTCATAGCTTTTGTTGTAATCGTATTATTCGGCGCTGTAATCAGTTCTTTTGTTTTAGAGAATAAAATAGACCTTACTGGTTTTGCAAGAAAAATGTTGCCTGCTTATTCTTCATACAACAGTCAACATAAAGCAACAGATTCTGAAAAAAAATATACAAAGTCAAATACTTTTATTAATGATAAACAAACAGGTATTTCTAATTACAATAAAAACACATTTGAAGCTGACAAAGAAAAAAGAAGAGCTTTAGACAAATTTAATCGTAACGAGCTATTAGAAAAGTCAAATAAAGAAAAGGAGAAAAAAAAGAAACAAGAAATAAAAGAGCAGATATGTGCAGTATTGAAAGAAGAGGCTTCTAAAAAAATAAGTACAAACAATCTTTTCTCAAAAGTATGCGTGAATCCATTAAATAATAATTTAAAGGTTGCTTCTGGTGCTTTTGGATACTGGATTAATACTTATGACAAGCCGCAAAAAGAAGAATGCCTTGTTGAGTATGATACCTGCAAAGAAGAAGGATTGCCTTATCTTTATGAAGCATACTGCGACAGTGTTACAGAACTGCCAACACTTTCACCTAATTTGATAGATTGCAGGGATATGTTTGGCGATGAAAATTATGTATGCATTAAAGGCGCCTGTGTCATGAAGAAATGCGGCGATGGTTTGGTTAATGTAATAGATGGTGTTGAAGAGGAATGCGACGACGGAAATAACATTGCAGGTGATGGTTGCGATGAAGAATGCAAAACAGAAGTTGTGGTTGAGGTTGAATCTTCAAATGTTGATTTAGTCATAGGAAAGATAAATGAGATTGCCTTAAGCGAGAATTGCATTAATTCTTTTGTGTTTGAAATATGCAATTATGGAGAAGATACTGTAACAAAAGATTTCAACATTAATGTTGAAGCGAATGGGAAAAGCTCAACATTTTCTTACAATTCCAAAGAACAGACGATTGAGGCAGGAGAATGTGTCAATGTAAAAAATCCCCAAAAAATGAGTATACAGCAGTTTGGCCAGCTTGGAGATACATATGAAGTAATATTTAGTATTGATGTTGACAATAATATTGCTGAGATAGACGAGGATAATAATATAAAATCTCAAGAGATTTATTTTGGAGATAATTATTATTCTAAACCAAATGACGTTTCAGAAGAAAATATTTGTGATAACTGGTGTTTTGATACTGATAATGGAAAAGATTACTGGAATAAGGGAACAGCAAACTGGCTGTATATTGGAATGAGTAATAATATGGAAGATACTTGCGAAACAGGAAATTTTGATAATAAAGTCTTTCTTTGGGAGCAGTATTGTATTTCACCAATATTCCAATTAGACAGTGGCCTTTATGTTTATCCTCACGGCGAGAAAAAAGTTGACTGTACAGTAATGGATGCGAAATGCGAAGATGGTAAATGCGTGCCTATTGAAGAAAATAATCTTAACTGTAAAGATTTGGAAGGAGGGCAGGATGCATTTACTTATGGCGAAGTGGATTATACTTCTATTGACGGAAAAAAGATGCTATTAAAGGATGAATGTATTGACTATCAATATGTAAAAGAATATTATTGTAAAGATGATGAGCTTGTTAATGTTAAAGAATATGATTGTTTCTCAGAAAAAGGTGTTTGTATAAATGGGAAATGTGTAGAATTATCTGAACCACCTGATGAGCAACCTGACAATAAAGACGGCTCAAAGACTGAAGATACAGAGAATGATCCTTTTGTTGCCGGCAGCGAAGATTTCTGTTCATGGAATTATTACAAATTAATTGAATATTCTCTTGACCAAAATAATAACCTTTATTCTACAGAGATTGATTGTACACAATACACAAATGAATTTGGTGTTGCTCTTTGCGCAAATGCTGTGTGTACATATCCGAACCCTTCTTTAAAGAGCTGTGAAGAAGAAGGTGATAATGGATTAGATTATTATAATTTAGGGGATATTGATTCTGTAAATGAATATGGTATGAAAGATTATGCTTATGATTATTGTGTTGAAGATACAAGTGAAAGCGATAATGTAGAACAAAACACCAACTTGTTGGTAGAATTTTATTGTAATGGCAATGAGCTTAAGATGACTGAGCCTTATGACTGCTCACAGGAAAGCATGGTTTGCCATTATGGAAAATGTGTAAATGTTGATGAAAGCCAGAAGTTTTGTGAAGTAATTGATGATGAAGAAAATGGTGAAACAACCATTAATTATGTTAATGAATTTGGTGATGATATGTGGTACAATGAATTTGAATGCAGTGAAAGCAAAGAAGTGTTTGACTCTGCTTACATGAATAAGTACATTGCAGAAATATCCTGCAACGAAAATAATTTAGCATATATTATTAATGAATGTGCAGAAGGTAAGGTTTGTCAAGATGGTGAATGTATTAAGATTGAGGAGTTAGAATTATCAACCAGTAAAACTTAGATTATTAGGAGGCGGACTATAAATTTAAGGTGAATGAATGAAAAAAAAGAATGTTATGAGTTACATAAAAAGAAGACATAATCTCGTATTAACCATTGTAATTATTTTAATAATTTTGCTAGTTTTATCCTCCCTCTTTATCCTTATATCCAACATTATATCTAATAACTCAAACCTCGCTGGAATGGCGAGAAAAGTAATAATGATGGCATCAAATGCTCAGAAGTATGAGCAAGACTCTAAAAGAGACGAAGAAAATACTCCTTCCATTGCTGATATGGTCATAAAGATGATTAACCAAATGAGTCAGGGCGGAAAAAAAGCTATAGAAACACAAACCGCAATGTCGACCAGAATAAAAGAAAAGGTAACAAGAGAATCTACCAATAGTAGAATTAAGGATAAAATAAATCGGATAAATAAAATAAAAATTCAAAAGGAAAAGGAAATGTATTGTTCATTAGCAAAAGATGAGGCATATTCTAAAATAACTGAACAAAACCTTTTTGCGAAATCATGTATTGACCCAACAGGTGATGACTTAAAAATAGCTTCTGGTGCTTTTGGATACTGGATAGATATGTATGCAGGAGAATATGATGAAATAAAAGAAGAATGTGTTGTCGAATATGATACATGCAAAAAAGATGGAATGCCTTATATTTACGAAGCGTATTGCGACAGCAAAACAGGACTGCCTGCGCAAATGCAGCCTGCGCAAATGCTCGACTGCAGAGAGATTTTTGGCGATGAAGATTATGTTTGCATAAAAGGCGCTTGTATTCTAAAAATCTGCGGTGATGGTTTAGTAAATCTTATTGGAGAAGAATGCGATGATGGGAATAATCTTAATGGTGATGGATGTGACAAAGAATGCAAAAACGAGCCATTATTGCCTGATTTAGTAATTGGCAAGATAAATGAAAATGTTGTAAGCGAGGCATGCGTTAACTTTTTTGAGTTTGAAATATGCAATCAAGGAAACGCAGATGTAAAGGATAATTTCAAGATAGCTGTATATGCGAACAGCGAGAAGTCTGTATTTACTTATGATGCAGAGGAGCAGCCAATTAATATGGGAGAATGTGTCCTCGTCAAAAACCCTACAAAAACAAACATCCTTAAATTTGGCACTTTAGGAGAAAGCCATGAAGTGTCAATAGTGCTAGATACGGGGAATGATATTGAGGAAACCTCAGATAGTACTGAAGAAGATGCAGTTGGAGCAGGCGGTGAGGACAACAATGAAAAATCCCAAACAGTTTATTTCGGTGACAATTATTATTACACGCCTAATGATTTCTCTGAAGAAAATATTTGTAACACATGGTGTTTTGATACAGATGACGGAAAAAATTATTGGAAAAGCGGAGATATTAACTGGATTTATACCAGCCAGGCTTATAATGACAAAGACCAGTGCAACAAGTACGGCGATTTTGATAATCAAGTTTATCTTTATGAACAATACTGTATTTCACCAATTTATAAGTTAGATAATGGCCTTTATGTATATCCGCAGGGAGAAAAAGTTATTGATTGCACGTTATTAGATGCTAAATGCAAGGATGGAAAATGCGTGCTGATTGAAAACAATTATCTTAATTGTCAGGATAAAGAAGGCATGAAAAGCATATTTACTTATGGTGAGGTTGATTACACATCTATTGACGGCGAAAAAATGAAACTAAAAGATGTATGTAAAAATGAAGAATATTTATTAGAATACTATTGCAAAAATGATGAATTAGCTGAATCCGATGTGTTAAGTTGTTTCTATGAAAATGCAGTCTGCAAAGACGGAAAATGCGTTAAAACAGACAAAACAAATGAGTTTGAGGATTCTGATCCAGATAATGACCCTTTTGTATATGGCACTGGATTATTTATTAAATTAAACGGAGAAACTGAAGAGTATAATGATGATTGCCTCTGGAAAAATTATGAGGTTCAACAATTTTCAGCAGGAAAAAATAATTATCCCGAAGCAAGCACTACAGACTGCACCCAATATCAAAATGAAAATGGCGCAGCTATGTGCGCAAATGGTGTGTGCACTTATCCTGATCCTAGCTTAATGGTGTGTGAAGATGGCGGAGATAATGGATTAAATTTTTATGAATATGGCGTTACTCATTCTGTCAATGCATATAACTTGGAAGATTATAATGATGATTTTTGTATTAAAGACTCAAAAAATGAAAATTCAAATCTATTAGTAGAATTTTATTGCAATGGAGATGAGCTTAAGATGACAGAGCCTTACGACTGCTCTTCAGAAGGTATGGCTTGCTATGATGGTAGATGCGTGGTTGTTGATGAAAGTTTGAAGTCATGCGATATGTTTGAAAAAAAAGGTGAGAATGTTATTCATTACACTAATGAATTTGGCGACGAAGAACAGGATGCTGAATTTGAATGCAGTGAAACTAATGAAGTGTCAAGTATTGAGGCATTTAACTGGGAAAAAGAAAGCAATTATCTGGCACAATTTTATTGCAATGGAAATGAGCCTGCTTACAGCATAACTGACTGCACTGTAGAAGGAAAGAAATGCTATAAAGGAGAATGTTTGGTTGAGGATACTAGCTTAGTTAAATGCGAAGATATTGCAGTGCCTAAGGTTGAGGTTGCTGTTGCTATAGAAACTACTGAAACAGCTGGTGAAACCACAAATCAAACACAATCAGAACCGCAGCAAGAATCGCAAGAAACTCAGCCTGAAGAAGATAATAAAAATCCCTTTGTAAAGGGCATAACTTTATACACTAATGGTTTTGGTGAAGAAGATGGTTACAATGATTATTGTGAAAATGAAGAACTATTATCAGAATCTTATTGTGATGGAAATACACAACAGGAAGTGTTGATTAACTGCGCTGATTATGATATGAAATGTTATAACGGAAAATGTGTCATGCCTGATGAAAGCCTTAAATCCTGCGAAATCCAAAATGAAGGCGAGGAATGGCAGGTGATGATATATACAAATGAGTTTGGTTACACAGATTATTTCTCAAATAATTGTATTGAAGAAGAGGATATAGAAGATATTCCTAATGTAGGATATACTCCTCAAGAAACAGACATTCTCCTTAATTACAAATGCGATGAAAATAATCTTGCTTATGACGTCATCAATTGCAAAGAGCAAGGCAAGGTTTGTTATAATGGAAAGTGTTTAGTAAAAGATGAGTCATTAAAAAGTTGCACTAATGATCCGATTGAATCTGCGCCGGATGATCCATTCATAGAGGGCAAGAATATTTACACAAATGAATTTGGGTTTGAAGATATGAGTGGAGATAATTGTGATAAAGGAAATTATGATATTGTTAACACTATGCTTTACGAAACTTATTGTGAAGGAAATGAACTTGCAGGAAAATTAATTGACTGCAATGATTATGGAATGAAATGCAATGATTGGAAAGATATATGCCAACAGCCAGTTACTGAAATGAAATGTGAAGATACTGATGATGGTAAGGATCCAAACGTACCAGGTAAAGTAACTTTCACTTCTGAATTTGGCGATACTGAGTCCGAATTTGATCATTGTAAATGGGATTCTAAAGTAGGGGAGTTATATTGTATGGCTTTAACACCAGAAGGTGAAAAAATTTATCCTGAATATGATATAATAACTTGTGAAGAAGGCAAAACTTGTCGAGAATTCTGCGATGCTGAAGGGAATTATATAGGTGATGCTTGTGCAGATACTAATGACCAAACTAATATGTGTAAGAGCGAATCTACTGCTCCGATGGAAAAACCAGCATCATCTTCAGGCGGCGGAGGTAGTGGTCCTGGATAGTTTTGGTTTAATAATTCATACTTGTTTAGCGGAGATTCTGTTTCTCTCAATCTTTTTACCGCTCCCAATCCGTGTGTGGGACGAAGTCCACCGTCACATGAATAAAAAGGTAAGAAGTTAGAGGTATAAGGTAAGAGGGAATGACTACGATGTTATCATCCTACCTCTTACCTTATACTTCTTACCTTTTACTTTTATTCGTGAACCTGTTGGACATGCCATGAATGAAACAAATAAAATAATTCTATTCATCGAAACAATTTATCCGCAGAACTTTTCTCTCAGCTTTTCTTTTAAATCAGTAATCTTTACTCTTACTTGTTTCGTTGTATCTCTGTCTCTTATTGTTACACAATTATCTTTTTCAATGGTTTCAAAATCAATTGTTAGGCATAATGGAATTCCTATCTCGTCTGCTCTTGCATATCTTCTTCCTATTGCTCCTGACCTGTCATAGAAGCAAACAAATTCATTTTTAAGCATATTGTAAACTTCCTTTGCCTTGTCTTCAAGTTTGTTTACTAGCGGCAATACTGCGATTTGTGTTGGCGCAAGTTTTTTATGCAGTTTTAACACAATCCAATCTCTTTCTTTATTATCTGGTTCATGATGATATGCGTCAAACATGAATGCCAGAAAAGCTCTGTCTACACCCTGAGAAGGCTCAATTATTTTTGGCAATACTTTTTTCTTTGTTGCCTCGTCAAAGAGTTCAAAACTTTTTTTCGAATGTTTCTGATGCTGTTCTAGGTCAAAGCTGCCTCTGTTTGCCATGCCATGAATTTCTTTCCAGCCGAACGGAAAATTGTATTCAATATCAAAACATGCTGAGCTGTAATGCGCAAGCTCGTCTTTTCTATGCTCCCTTAATCTTAAGTTTTCTTTTTTTATTCCTAAATCAACAAACCATTGGTACTGCTGTTTCAGCCAATAAGCATGCCATTCTTCCATTAACTGCATTTTTAAGATATCTTTTATTTTTAATTTTTGAATATGGACTTTTTCATGCAGATCCTTTTTTTGATTCTTTTCATGTGAGCTTTTCTTTTCCTGTGTTTCTGCTGTTAAAATCTGAAATTCATAATTTAGATCATCCTTTGCCAATAAACTGCACTTTTTCTCGTCGGGATGTGTAAAATATTCTAATTCCATCTGCTCAAATTCTCGACATCTGAACAGAAAATCTCTTGGAGAAATTTCATTCCTGAAAGCTCTGCCTATCTGTGCAATCCCAAACGGCAGCTGCACTCTTGAAGTTTCTGCAATAATCTTGAAATTTGTAAACATCTGCTGTGCTGTTTCAGGCCTTAAATATGCAACAGCTTCTTCAGATTCAACAGGACCAACAAAGGTTTTGAACATTAGATTAAATTCCTTTGGCTTGCTCAGGCTGCCTTTGCAAAAAGGGCATTTAAGATTATTCTGCTCGATTAGTTTATTGATATCTTCTTTAGAAAGCCCTTCTGCTGCAATACTTAACTCATCTTCTATCAGCTGGTCTGCTCTCTTCCTTGCCCTGCATTTTGTGCATTCAACCATTAAATCAGCAAAACAACTGACGTGGCCAGAAGCCTGCCAAACTTTTTGGTGTGAAATAATTGTACCATCAATACCAACAACATCGTCTCTGCTCTTTACAAATGTTTTCCACCAATCCTGTTTAATATTGTTTTTTACTTCAACGCCCAAAGGACCATAATCAAAAAAACCAGACATTCCGCCATAAATCTCACTATTAGAATAAACAAATCCTTTTCTTTTGCAAAAGGTTGACATTTCTTCGATTGATATTATTGATTTTTCAGCCATTTTTAATTATTCTTTTGGTTAGTTTAGTCCTATTTATATAATTTTTTGTTGTTTTAATCTCTTGTAGAAGAAGTATAAGAAGAAGTATGTTTTCTAAGACAGATTATCACTTGCTTTGTTCTCTTATTAACTGTTTTAATGTTGCAAATGCTCTTGGCGCATCTTCTTCTTTTATAATAAATGTCAGCTCTGTAAATGTTGAAACAATTTCTATTATATTTATATTCTCCCAGTTTAATGCTCTTGTGGCTATATAAAACAGGCCAATAGTCTGTATTGCTTCTACAGGAATATTTATTGTGACGCTGGCAATATCCTCTACTTCTGACTTAATTTCCTTTGAATCAAATAATAACCTTATTTTTGTCTTGTTCCTTCTGTTTGTTATCAAGGTTATTTCATTAATGCCTTGGGTTACAGTAAGAAAATCATTCTCTGAATTTATTTTATCATATAATTTGCTAATTTTTGCCTGTATACTTGGAAGTTTTCTTAATGTAATCTCATATAAATCAGATTTAACACTAATATCTGAACTTATGTCAAACTTTGCAGTTTTTATGAATGATTTGTTTAATTTCTCACTCAACCGCCTTATCGCCATCATCACTGCTCCAAATTTAACTTTTTCTTTCATTTCTGTTTCTACTTCTGGCAAAATCTCCTCTGCTAATGCAGCTACATTAATTACTCCTCTGACTAATGCTTCCTGAAGAAATGGCTTTCTTTCAACGATTTTTTCAACTGTTCTTGCGATTGTTACCATATTAACATGATCTAATTGTTAACAGTTTATATATTTTATGTTAAATAGTTAACATTATGTTAATATATTGTTAGTTGATTAAAGGCAATATTACTTAAAAAAGGCAGATTTTTTTATTTGAAAAAGCGAATGCTGTGGCCTTCAGATTGCAGTATTTATTGTTGGCTTTTTTTATTTTATAATTGTATGTAATAGTAGATAATGATCATCAAGAGTCCATTTTCTAACATCAAATGAAGATTCATCTCTATAATTGCCCAAAATAGAAGGGCGGCTTATTGCTCTTTTTCCATAGTTAATCCATCTATGTTCTACATATTCTGGTGTTAGAACTGCAAGACTAATTTGTTTTGTTCCAATTTGGTCTGTTATTCTCCGTTCTGCATTTTTTTTGTCAATCATTTCCTTAAGATTATGAGTTATTCTGTCAAAATTCTCTCCTTTTCCATAAACCCTTTCTGCAAGTGCTCTTTGAGTTGGGTTAAGTTGCTCAATGTGTGCTACATCTATTTTGAAATAGCAAAACACAATTTCATCATCACTCCACCTAAATAACCCACCACGATTTTCTAAATTAAGCTTTGACAGTGGAATTTTTAATGTGCTGTCTGTATTAATCACTCTTTCAACATCTTCTTTTTTTGGTTTATAATTATGTGTTCTCAATAATTGATATAATGCATCTCTTAAATTATCCGCACTATAAAACATAGGATTATTCTCTCTTTTTGCAAGATAAAGTATGGCTTCCCCATTTTCAAAAACATATAATGGGAAATCCGCTGTTAAGTATGAGCCGTGAAGATTTTTGTGTTTAATCAATTCATCATAGCATTTCTCTTCCATTATCATCGTGGCTTCCATAATTTCATCTGCATGTGGTATTTTCGTAATATCCAAACAAGAAAAAATTTTATCTAATGAATCTCCATCACAAAGCCTATCATAAAGCAATTGTCCACTCACAAATTCTATCAAACCGCTTTCTTGATCTACTTGTTCCAATTCTATCTTTTTATTATTTAATAAATCAACAATACAACCCATTCTATGAGAATATTCTCTGGTGACATTGCGTGTTATATGAATTATCTCATTCATCTCTATTAAGTCTTGTGTAGGAACTTCTCCACCACGCTCATGAGCAGATTCATAACAATAAGTGCCATCACTATCTCTTCCAAAATATCCGTCTTCTGGTTCCTGTCTTTTTGTTTCCTTTCTTTGTTCTTGTGCTTGAAGTGCTGTCATATTTATCACAATGAGAAGATAGCAGTTTTCATAGATAAGCTTGACGTAAACTAATATACACATTTTTAAAAAAAAGTTTATAATTATACTTTTTGTAACTTTTCTGAAAGCAGTATTTTAATTTTCATTTTATTTATTGTAAATTTATAGGCACGATTACCGATTTTTACAATTATTAATGTCTGTACCTATAAATTTACAATCTTGCAGATTAAATAGGGCATAATATAGAATATTTTACATTTAATCTGCAATAACAAATAAGTATCTTTTTGTTGTATAGTTTACATTAATCTAAAATAGTTTATCCTAATATAATATCTTCATGTATAAATTTAGGTGATATAATGAACTGGTGATAATAATGAACACAAGAACATATCTTAACTTAAGGGCAGAAATTGGAACATGCATGGATGATTGTCGGAAATGTCGTCGATATAAATAATAACACAGATAATCTTAATTTTCTTAATAATAATTATCATACGCTTGTACCTCAAGTTTCTTTTGAAATCTTTGAAGGAAACGGCAATGTTTTTGCAATAATAGACGAAAGAATTCATAATATATCCAATGATGAAACAAGAAGTAAGTTAAGCAGAGAAGTATGCAACTCAAGCCAAATACAGAATAAAAGGATAGATGGTTTACTTTTTCTCCAACCTTCAAATGTTGCAGATATAAAAATGCGGATATTTGAAAAAGATGGTTCAGAGTCAGATATGTGCGGTAATGGATTAAGGTGTATTGCAAAATATCTTGAACATGAATTTTGTCTAAGTTCTGAAATAGGCAATTTATATAATAAAATAACTGTTTCAAAACCCAAAACAAAAGCTTCTAAACAAAAAACAAACATTCCAAATCAAAAAATAAACATCGAAACAAACAGCGGTATATTTTTAACAGAAGTAATAGGCGACACTGTAACGGTCGATATGGGTTTTCCACAAGATCCTTTAAAATATGTTAATTTACAAAAAGCAGTATTTAATCTGCTAACCACTTTTTGTGCAGTCTTCGCTTATAAAAATTGTTCGATATATTTATTAAACTCTGGTGAGCCGCATGGCGTGCTGATTGTTGACGATGTAAATAATGTTGATTTAACGGGATTTTTAGCTTTTATCCAAAATAGAGATATATTTCCATTTGGCATTAATTTGAATGCAATGCAAATTATCGACGACAGAAATATCAGAATCAGAACTTTAGAGCGCGGTTTGTGGGCGACAACATTATGCTGCGGCACAGGCTCAACATCGTGCGCAACATTGATGTGGATGTTAAATTCTTCTTGTAATCACTATTGTAATCCAACCAATGATAATAATAACCATGACCACACTAATCAGGATAACAATAATCATAATAACAATAACCCTAATCACAATAATCATGACAACAATGAAATTAGAGTAATTAATGATGGTGGAGACATTTACCTCAAATTCTCAAAGAACAATATTTCTATGATAGGTTCTGCGAAGAAAATAGGCAGTGCAAATTATCAAGTTAATCTGTTGAGAAAGTGAGGCATGATTCTTATGGCTGGCAACACAATAAATAATATTATAGAAAATGTAACTATTTTAATGGATGGAGCTCCAATTACTATCCAGAATTCTAATCCATGGCCAAGCAGAACTTTCAAAAGGCATACACCTGTACTTCATCTTTATGCAATGTTAAGGGAAAAATATCCGGTTTCAATGGTTGCACCTGTTATCGACGCAAAACCGCTTAATTTCGAAAGTATGCTCCCTGAAATGTATAACGATTTTGAAAGATTTGCTGGTTTGGCTCATACAGATTTATGGCTGATTGATGAGGCAGCTATAAAACAGCCGAGACATGAAGAAAAATATAATGACTCAATAAGAGAATGGGTGTCTTTCTTAAACACACTTGATTTAGATTTGCTTAGAAAAATAGACGATGATAAAAGATTCCCCTCTCGCGATTTGATAATTGTAGATGGCATGGTAACTGATATTCGTGAACAAGGCAGATTAAAATGTACAATAGCTGAGTTGATAGTCTATTATGAAAAAATGAAACATATAACTTATACAGCAAAAGAACATCTAAATAATAATCGCAAAGTAATAAGCAATAATCGTAATGTAATTCTATTTACCGGCTATGATGAGGATTATCTATTCTTATATGGAAATGGCCGATATTTTAAGCAAATACAGCCATCACTTGAAGTTTCCTTGTCGCAGCATTATGGAAAAGAAGTTATAATAATTGATTTTATGTACGGATTAAATCCTGATAAAAATTTTAATCCTATTGAATATTCAAAACCATTTTCACAATTTTCAGAAGAGCAGCAGCATGCAATAAGAGTTGCAAATAGCGCATATTGTTTGGCAAGTGCATTTTATTTAGAAAACATAACAAAAGCTAAAATTGATACTCAAGACGAGCAGCATTTGTATAAATTAAGGATTAGTGCAGCTAGGCCAGAGTTAACAGCGTCGTTAAATTTGCTAATTATGAATATTGATGTGACAAATAGAGAAGATATTATTAATAAGGCGAAAGAGATATATACTAAAATTGCAAAATAATCGAACATTATTGCGGTGGACTTTAATATCTGAATTTATTTAGTTAAAGTCCACGAATATAGCAAACGCATATATAGCTTATTGGAGGCGTGATTAAAATGAATGAAATGAAAGTCGATGAAATAAGATATTTGGTTGAAAGATTAAATCCTTCTCCAAGGTATGGTTATGGTACAACATATGAGCCTGTGTTTCCATCACACAGAAAAGATATATGTGCAATAGTAAGAAGTACAAGAACAGCATTAAGTCTTGATAGATTAATGCCAGGTATGGATTTTGCATATTTTTTCTGGTACGAGAAGGGGTTGAATTATAAAGAGATTGTAAAATCAGCTGGATATTTGGAAATTGAAGATATAATAGAAGATGATATTAATTTTGTTGTTAGAGTAAAAGGCAGGATAAGATGGACAATAGCTGGTCCAGATTGTGCTTTTAATGGGTTAAGAACATATAAAATAAAAAAATCAGAATTAACAACAGGTGACTTTGAAGAGTGGGTTCAACTACAAGAAAAGTGTGTTCAACCACGAGTAAACCTATGGGCTGTAGTCGGTCGCTCTTATGAATAAACACGATTTTATAGTATAGCAGACCACAAACCTCTTATAGTTTTAGTTATGAAGAGTATTATCATTTTAGTTGTGTTCCACCAAATCTCAAATCATCACAGAGAATCTTCAACAAACGTCTTAATATAATAAAGAACACAAATAAAAAACCTGCCAACAATCTGCAATTTGAAGATTACAACATTCAGCCTTTTCTAAGTAATACACTCTAAAAATTATTATGAATCAATATTACCTATTCTCTGCTTCTGACAACATTATTCAAATAATAATTATCAGTTACTCTTTGCTCTAACATATCTACTTCACCTGTTCTCAAATTTAATTGTGAAAGTGCAATTTTTCCTTGATTTAACAAATCTACGGCTATATACATTCTGTGAGTGTATTCTCGTGTAACGCTTCTTTGGATATGAAGAAGAATACCTACCTCTACTAAATCTTGTGTTGGAACTTCTCCACCACGTTCTGGAGCGCTGTCATAATTAAATTCTCCTACTAATGGTCTACCTTCTCGTCTTTCACTAACTCCAAAATAACCATCTTCTAGTTCTGTTCCACTCATGTTTTCACCTTTCTAATTTTAATTAAGATAATTGAACATTATAATCTTATTAAGCATACCAAGAATATTAACCTTTTGTAAACTACTTTACAAAAAAACCAAGAAATGTTAATTACTATAATCTTTCATAAGAAAAAGTGTGAAACATTCTACCCAATCATCCACTCAGCTTCTTCTTTATCAAGCTCAAAGAACTCTGTAATCTGCTTTCTGTGTCCTTTGCTTTTCTTCATCATGAACTGAACATAAGGAAATGTACTTTTTATAGTATCCTTTACAGAAGTGTGTGTTTTTGCAGCAATCTTCTCAGCAATAGCTTTTCTCTGCTGGTATTTCATGTTGGCTCTCCATATTTTTAACAGCCTTTGTGTCTGGCAATAACTTACAAATTCTTTATTTTTCTCGTCCTTTGATACTGCAATTCCTGCTGTCAGCAGATCATTAATGTACACTAAAAATCTCCAATGCTGCCATCTTGATATTCGACCCCTGAAAACATCTGCTCTGCTTAACATATTATATGCTCTTACAAGGTCATCTGGCTTAGTATATTCTTTTGGCAGGTTTTCGTCAACCCATAAAAATAACTGGTCTGTTTCTTCTTCAACATTGTTAAATGCCATTGACGCTATTTTTGGATCTTTTATCTTAAATATTCTTACAAGCGCATCTATTATACTCTCTTTTTTATCTCGTTCGCTTAATTGCTCAAGATCTGCTCTTTCCAGTTCTTTCTTATTTTGCACAAGGCCTTGAAGGTCATTAATTGCAGCCCTTAAATCTCCATCTCCTCTTCTGGCAAGGGACTTAAGATCATGCTCCTGAAATTTAATGCCTTCTTTTTTGCAGATATCACTGAGCTTTTCGTAAACAGTAAGATAATTTAATGAGCTGAATTCAACAACCTCGCATTTGTTCCTCAAAGAACTTAATTTCTGGTCATAAGGATTAGTTGCTGTGCATATTATTGGAAATGAAGTACTTTCTATTATACTTATTATCGCCTGAATACCGCCTCTGTCCTGTGTTCCAGACAATCCATCAACCTCGTCAACAAGAATAACCTTTTGTTTCATGAACAAACTCATTTGTTTCGATGCTTGGCCGATTGTCTGATTTATCAGCTGTGCATTCCTGAAATCACTTGCATTCACTTCAATAATTTCTAAATTTAACTCATTTGCCAATGCATATACAGAACTTGTTTTGCCAACACCGCTTGAGCCATAGATAAGAATTGCTTTTTTTCTTTGGGTCTTGAAATTTTTTATAAAATCTCTTATAGCATTAATAGAAGTATCCTGTCCAACTACATCTTTTGTTGAGGTCGGCTGATATTTGCGTATCCATGGTACAAATTCCTGCCTGTTTATGCTGCTCATACAAACGCAGAAATTGCCTGAATTTATTAAGTTTGCTGAAAAATTAAATGTAAAAGGTAAGAGGAGTTAATAGTAGGAGGTAAAAGGTATGAGGTAAGAGGTACGATGTTATCATCGTAGTTGTTCCCTCTTACCTCCTACCTCTAACTTTTAACTAAACTATTTAATCCTCTTACTTCTTATCTTATACCGCTTACCACAAATATTGTCCAATTATTTATGCCGTTTACTAAAAATCAATAATATTTATAAAGATTTACCTTATTTCTATACAGTTATGGGTAAAGCTAAGGCAAATACTAAAGACACAAAAACAGTTGAAGGTATAAACAATAAATTAAATAAATCAGATATATCTGCAGATAAACCCCACAAAAAAAGAAGGGAACAAAGCAGTGGGACCAATGAAAATAAACAAGGACCACAAGACTACAACTTCAAGACAGATGAGCCTAAATGGCAGAAATTCTGGCTAAAAGAGGGCATCTATAAGTTTGATACTAATGATACTAAACGGGAAATTTATTCTATTGACACACCACCTCCAACTATTTCTGGCAATATGCATATAGGACATGCTTTCAGCTATTCTCAACAGGACTTTGTTGTAAGATTCCAAAGAATGTTAGGCAAGAATGTGTTTTATCCGTTTGGTACAGATGATAATGGCTTGCCGACTGACAGACTGGTTGAAAAGATAAACAATGTGCGTTCCAGCCACATGGACAGAACAGAGTATATTAAATTATGCCTTGCAACACTTGAGAGAATAAGAGAGGATTTCATAAGTGACTGGAAAAGAATCGGCATGAGCTGTGATTGGAATATATATTACAGCACAATCAATGAGCATTGCAGAAAATTGTCGCAGAAAAGTTTTATTGACCTATATAAAGCAGGGCGGGAATATCAAAAAGAGGCTCCGACAATTTGGTGTCCTCATTGCCAAACTGCTATAGCACAGGTTGAGCTGGTTGACAAAGAAAAGCCAAGCAAATTCGTTGATATTATATTTAAAGTTGAAACAGGCGAAGGCAAAAATAAAACATCTGAAGACTTAGTCATTGCTACAACAAGGCCAGAAATGTTGGGCAGCTGTGTTGGAGTGTTTGCGCATCCTTCTGACGAGCGTTACACTAAATTCATTGGCAAAAAAGCAAGAGTGCCTTTATTCAATCATTCTGTTTCTATCTTGGCAGATGAAAGGGCAAATCCTGAAAAAGGCACAGGTATTGTTATGTGCTGCACTTTCGGAGATCAAACAGATATTGAATGGTATAAAGCGCATAATCTGCAGTTGAAAATTTCTATCACCCAAGGCGGGTTTATGACAGAAATTGCCGGAAGGTATAAAGGCCTTAAAATTAAAGAAGCTAGAGAACAAATTATCAATGACCTCAAAGAAGCAGGTTTGCTAATAAAGGAAAAGCCCATCACACACATGGTCAATGTCCACGACAAATGCAGCACAGAAGTAGAGATACTTAATTCTAAACAGTGGTTTATTAAATATCTTGACTTAAAAGAAGAATTCCTTAAAAGAGGGCAGGAAATTACTTGGTATCCTAATTTTATGAGGCACAGATTTGATAATTGGATAGATGGCCTGCAATGGGATTGGTGCATTTCAAGGCAGAGGCATTTTGGTGTCCCTTTCCCAGTATGGTACTGCAAGAAATGCGAATCTGTTATTGTTGCAGACGAGAAACAACTGCCTGTTGATCCGATTGTTGATAAGCCGGCTGGAAAGAACGGAAAAGAAGCAGTATGTGCAAAATGCGGCTTTAAGGAGGTTGTTCCAGAAAAAGATGTTCTTGATACATGGGCAACATCATCTTTAACACCACATCTTGCAATTGAATTAATGAAAGGCAAGCCTTGTTATAGTAAATTGTATAATCAAATGTATCCTATGAGTTTAAGGCCGCAAGCGCATGATATTATTACTTTCTGGCTCTTTAACACAGTTGTAAAAGCTCATTTGCAAGATAATATTTTTCCTTGGAAGAATGTAATGATAAGCGGATGGGCGCTTGATCCTCACGGTAAAAAGATGTCAAAAAGTTTAGGCAATACTGTTGAGCCAAGGCCTGTGCTTGATGCTTATGGCGCAGACTGTTTAAGATTTTGGGCAGCTGGCTCGAAACTCGGCGAAGATCTGCCATACCAAGAGAAGGATTTGGTTACAGGCAAAAAAATGGTAACTAAATTATGGAATGCCTCTAAATTTGCAATCATGCACCTTCAAGATTACAATAATGAGCATCTACATGGTGGAATGTTAGGCTTAACAAATATGGAATTAATGAATCTAGAATTAATGGATAAATGGATATTATCAAAACTGCATAAATTAATCAAACATTCTACAGAAAGTTTTGAATGTTATGAATACTCTAAAGCAAAGATTGAAACAGAAAAATTCTTCTGGCATGAATTGTGCGATAATTATTTAGAGATTGTCAAGGACAGATTATATAATCCTGATAAGCGAGGCCCTAACGGAAAGGAAAAAAGGGTTTCTGCACAGTTTACTTTGTATCATGTGTATCTTAATTTACTGAAATTAAGCGCTCCAATAATGCCGCATATCACCGAAGCTGTTTATCAGTTATACTGGCAAAAAAAAGAAGGTGTTAAAAGCATTCATATTTCACAATGGCCTGTGTATAATGAACAATTTGTTGATGAATTTGCAGAAGAGATTGGCGATAAATTTGTAGCTGTGCTTGCTGGTGTCAGAAAATATAAGTCAGAGAAAAAACTAAGTTTGAAAGCAGAGTTAAGCAAATTAATTATCATCTGCGACGAAAAAACAAGAAAGGAAGTAGAATTTGTAAAAGAAGATCTTCTTGCTGTATGCAAGGCAGATACTATTGAGTTTGAAGGCAATGCAGATATTATAATTAATGAGAATATTAAGATTGGGATTGAGATAAAGCAGACACCACAACCTCTGTCTTGATTGTTATGATTTGCTATAAAACAGTAGATTTGCCTAATTTTACCCTGCTTCTTTGGACGATTGGATAATTCATTTCTCGTCGGAAAATTTTCGGTTTTTGTGTGTGAACTTTTATTAATCTGTTTCACTTTATCATAAATTTGAATTCAACTGGAAAAATAAGAATTACGGAAGATTTACGGAGAATAATAGAATCAATAGGATAAATAAAATGAAACTAATTAAACTACACAAAAAAACAGACAAAAGAAATTATCAACATTTAATCCTTAAAATAGGTAGAATATTAGAATTAGGCAGAACAAAAGCAATTTATGCTGTCAATACAATTCTTGTGAACACATACTGGGAGATTGGCAAGCAGATTGTTGAATATGAACAAAGAGTAGGTGAAAATGTAGGATATGGAAGTAAGCTATTTGAAAGAATTGCATTTGATTTAAAGAATAGATATGGAAAGGGATTCAGCAGAAGCAATGTCATATATATGAGAATATTTTATTTGAAATATCAGAAAAGTCAGACACTGTCTGACCAATTAACATGGAGTCATTATGTAGAACTGTTAGAGATAGATGAAGATTTAGAAAGAAACTTTTATGAAAAAGAATGCATCTCTGAAAAATGGAGTAAAGGAATTAGTTGATAATTCTTAAAAAAATAAATAGCTTAAATTTCAACATATTTTACAGGCTCTGTCCCAAATCTCACTTCGTTCGGGTTAGCAGCTTCAAATCCTCGCTGTGTAAGGTTAATGCTGACGTTCCCCGTAGGGGGCAAGTCCCCCTTGTCAGCTCACAAGTAATATGAAAAGGATTTGACCTTTATGCTGCTAACCTCCATTCGGGACAGAGCCTATTTTACAATAAAATATATAAATCATTAAGCATTTATATGCATTGGTGATTCAAAATGAAACAAGAGACAAATAAAGAAAACCCACTTTTTATATTAAGGCCAAATATATCTGTGGCAATAATTCCAGTAATAGTTGGCGCTTTAATAGCAGGAATATTTATTGGATTTTTTGTTTGGACAATTCTTAATAAATTAATTGCTTATAGTTTTGTTTTTGGAATTGTTACTGCAATGATTCTGGCAATTGTAATAATCTTTTTCCGATTGATGAATCTGAATGCCAGGCGTTACCTTTTTTATCAGAAAAAAGCAGAGTTTTTTGAAGGTTTTCTTAATATCGTGCAAAGAACTGTGCAATATGACAAGGTAACTGATTGTGTTCTTACTAAAAGTATATGGGACAGGCTTTTTGGCACTGGAACAATTAGATTAATCACAGCTGGACATATGGGCGCTGCTAATTATGGTGGTTATTCATCTCAAGCAGGTGGCGGGATTGCTCTTCAATATCTAAATAATCCTGACCATGTTTACCAAAAAGTACAGAAATTGATTGGGAAAGAGTAAATTGGGCTTCCTATGAGCAAGTAGCTTTGCTTTAAAACTAGGTAAGTAAAAAGTCTGCCAGTCAGCTTTGGCGAAAACCCGCAAAATAATACACTGCAAAATAGCAAAGTTTATCATAGGTTTTCGCTACCCTTCATGTCTAATGAGACATAAAAGCAAAGCTGACAAATTTGAGGCAGACTTTTTACTTACAGTTGGTACAGAAATTGCAGACACTGTCTGACCAATTAACATGGAGTCATTATACGGAGCTACTAGAGATAGATGAAGATTTAGAAAGAAACTTTTATGAAAAAGAATGCATCTCTGAAAAATGGAGTGTAAGAGAATTAATCGCTTATATCCCCAATAAATGGTTCTATTAAGTTAATCAGGGTTTTTGAATCTAATTCTATACCTGCTAATGGGTTGCCAGAGCTAATGTTTACTTTTTCTTTTTTTTGAATAATCTTATCAAAGAGAATAGGAATTGTTGTTTTTAATAACAATGGCGGGATTGCGCCTAATTGATATCCTAATACCTCTTCAATATCATTTTTTGGCGCAAAACTTAATCTTGAACATCCTACTAATTCTCTTACTTTTTGTGGATTTAACTTTTTATCAGATGTTAAGCACGCCAAATAATATTTTTTCTCTTTATCTACTAAAAGAATACATTTAATCATTTCATCAACAGGGACATTCCTTTCTTTAGCAGCCTCTTCACAAGTAAAAACAGGTTTGGTATGAGGAAGAAGTTTATATTTAATTCCTTTTGAATCTAATAGTTTAGTGACGTTTGTTTCAATTATCATCTTAATATTTTTCTAAAAATATAATTAGGGGGTTTAATCATACAATCATCTAATTTTCACATCCCAATCTCTTTCTTAAACCTTCTTATTGTTTTGGTTAAATGCTCTGGCTGTGTTCTGAGAACTTCGCAGGTTTTTGCGAGGAGGTCATCGCATGAACCATTGACTTCTTTTGTTGATGTCAATAGTTTTTTATCAACCTGTTTTTTCTTTTTTACAACGTCTTTCCACAAGCCAAACAACTCTTCTGCTCTTGAAGGAATTAATTTAATATCTTTACAATATAATTCCCTGCAAAGTTCGCTTAATAATGCTTCCTGACAATGCTCTTCTTTCTTTGCTGCTTTTCCTGCAGTAAATTCTATCCTTACAATGCCATCCTGTATTTTTGAAGCTTTTAGGATTTTTATTTCTCCTGTTTCTTTGGTTGAGTTTAAATGTGTGCCTCCGCATGCTTCTACATCCACTTCTGGAATCTCTACTATCCTTAATCTGTTTCCAGGCACAGCACCACCCTGATAAATGCTCATTCCAAACTTCTTTTCTGCTTCATCTCTAGAATAAAACTTTTTTCTTACTTCAATATCTTCATTAACTATTTTGTTTGCTTCGTCTTCGATTTTTTTTATTTCTTCATTGTTTAAAGAATTATAATGTGTGATGTCAATATGCGCTTTTTCAGGTGTTTTCTTTGCGCCAGCCTGATTAATATGTTTTCCAAGAATTCTTCGGGCAGCAGCATTAATAATATGTGTTGCAGTATGATGCTGTGCTAGTTGCTGTCTTCTGTTTAAGTCAATCTCCCCTGCCAATGATTCTCCAACTGGAAATTCATGTTTGGTTTCTAAAACATGCACAATTACATTGCCCTGCTTAAATATATCTATCACTTGTTCATTTTGCAATGTTCCTGTATCATGCAATTGGCCGCCAGATGTCGGATAAAATGCAGTCTGGTCAAGAATAACTTTGTTGTCAATTACTTTCAGAACTTTTCCCTTAAATTTAGTTAATTTCCAGTCGTCAAAATAAAGGCATTTTGTTTCAGGAATCCCGTTTAAGTTTAACCTTTCCTCTTTCTGTGTTGCATGAACCTGCTCTTTCTTCTCATGCATTTCTGCAATCTTCGCATAAAAATTATCAGGAACTTTTACATTAATGCTTTGTTTTAAAGCTTCGTCTCTTATAAGCTCAGGAGAAATGCCTTGAGTATCATAAAGCTCAAGCAGGTTTTCTGTTGTTATCTTCTTTTTTTCCTTGATTAATTTCTCAACAATTAGATGAGATTTTTGTTTAGTGTTTTAATATTTTATTTGTTCTACCTTTAATATCTCGCTGACTTCGTTAAGATTTTCATTTAGCTCTGGAAATAATTTTTTCAGATATTCAGCGTGCCATTCTGCAACTTTTATTAAATCAATATCCCAACCATACTTGTCAATAAATCCAAGAGCTCGTCTTAAAATTACTCTTAAATTATATCCTCCACCAACATTGCTTGGGAGTGCGCCGTCGTTTAATGCGACAAGCAGGCTTCTTGTGTGGTCGCCAATAGAATAAATTCCTGAAAGAGGCAGAACAAACTCTTTAATCTCTTTTGGAGTTACGCCAACTTTTTTTGCGACGTTTTGCCATGCCTTATTTATATCTTCCACCTCATCAACGTTTAGATATGACGCATACGGCAGGAATTTTTTCATAAGTTCATTGTCTACTTTAACACCAGTTGCACTGTAAAGTTTTTTACAAACAGTTGGAAAAACAGCGTCATAACTTGTCGAAGTTGCTGATGCAAACCATGCATTTCTTTCATGCCCCATACCCATGTCAAGGACTTTTAGATTAAGCTCTTTTTTCTGGCTGTTTGGCAGAACTTCGTACTGCATATAAACTTGGTTTCCTAATTCTAAGCCACGACTGAAAAATTCCATACACGGCCCAAAATTACCGCCGCCAGCCCATGCGTCCTCATGGTATGTTATTTCTTTATTTGGAAGTTTTAGGCCTTTAGTAAGCCAAGAATGAATATCGCTGAAATATTTCTTCTGGTCAAATTTATCAGGCGGCATAAATGCATGCTGGCCAATCATTACAAACCCTGTAAAATGCGCTCCTGTAACGCCTACATTATCAATATCATTAAACCTTAAACAGAATTGCGGGACAACTAATGGATTAGCAGGCGGTTTAACCTCGCCTGAAACAACATAAGGCTGGAAATCATAAATTGAAGCTTGGACAAAATCAGTATCATTTCTCCATCTGGCTGTTACAGGATATCTTTGGATAGGTGTGTAGCCTAATTTTTTAAAATGCTGAGAAAATTTATTCCATATTTCTATGTAATCTAACTTTTCTTTAACAAGACCTTCTCCAATGAATTTAAATCCGCCTGAGCAACTTGGATCACCGCATGTTTTTTGTTCATTGTTAACTGTCCAGAAAAATGTGCCGCATTTGCACTGTTTCCTGGCAAAACCTTCCTGTTTAAGAACAGAGGTAGCGTAATATTTGTCAGGTGCCTTGCTTGCAACTGCCTTGAATTCTTTTTTCAGTTCTTTATCTGTCATGTTTAATCACAAAGTATGTTTTTATATTTAAAGATGATGGTGCACCAAAGTTTTTTACGGAAATTTTTCAGTTTTGGCAAAAATTTTTCGTATAATTTCACGACATTTAAATACACTTTTCGGAAAACAATAATACTTACAACTAACTTTCGAAAATCTTACGGAAATTTTGGCGATATTTATATTAAGCAGTTCTACTCTATGACTATGGGAAAATATAAATACTATTACCACTTTTATACCACTAAAGGTGGTAATATGAAACTAAAAACAATAAAAGTATCAGAAGATACATACAAAGAAATATTAAAACTGCAAAAAATGTTAGAAAAAAATAAAACACTGAAAGGACTTAGTAAAGTCAAGATAACTAATGCAATAACCTATGCAGTAGACAACTCTCTAGATCAAATGGAAAGGAGAAAAAGAATGATGAGCTGTGCAGGTGGTTGGGCTGATATGGATACAAAAGCATTGTTGAAAGATATTTACAAATCAAGGCTTATTAATACAAGAAAAGAGGTTAATCTATCTCTTTAACTTCACAATCTCATCAATAAACATCTTCACATTCTCAGCAAGATTATATTGTTTATGTTCACTTAACGGCATCCAAGTTACGTTTTCAAATGATTCTGGTTCATTAACACATGGCTCACCTTTGGTTATATTCGCGAGAAATACATGGCCTTTAAGATTGCGCATACCTTTAAGAGAGCCTGTATTTGCTGTGCTAATATTTGCAGTAAATTCCTTAAAGCCAAGATATTTAACAAGCTCAACATCACATCCTATTTCTTCCTTTGCTTCTCTTATTGCAGCCCTTTCAATGGTTTCATTTGGCTGGATTTTGCCGCCAGGGAACTCATAATGCTTATGTGTTGTTCTGTAAAGTAATAAAAGCTTGTTGTCTTTTATGATTGCGCATCCTGATAATTCAATTACATTCTTTTTGTCAGATAGGGTATTAATCATATTATTCATTGTTAATTATATAAATTCCAATCATATAAATTCCTGTCGTATAATAAAGAATGATTTTCTTATATATAAATCATTACATACAACTCATTGAATATAATAGAAACTAATAATGTTTATATATCAATTTTAAGTTTTCTATCAATTCGGTGTTAACTACTTAATATAATAACAGATATGTTAACTAAATATTTAATAAAAAATAACACTTAAAAAAGGTGGAAAGATGGGAAAAAGAGATGTGCTAAGAGTAATAAGCAGAACACCGGGCGTATCTTTGTACGAGCTTGTTTCTGACGAAAAAGATGTTGAAGATGTTAAAAATACCAAACAAGAGAAACCAAGAACTGAGAAAAATGATACTCTCGATCCGAGGATAAAAAGATACATTGTTTCCACATCGCAGACACAGCAAATTACAACACAATCAGATATTGTTTCTCCTGAGTTTGAAGGAATGCTTCAGCAGGGCATTGGCTCTGCAATCTCAAGAAGCGGATTAAGAGAGATTATAGAACAAACATTGGTTGCTGGCAGGAACTTTGCTGACGTGTTGTTTATTCTAAGAGGCGGCCTTAATTTTGATCCAACAAGCGGTTTAGGTGAGATAGGAATAAGGACAATTGAACATTATTTATCCAGCCAAAGAAAACGAATTCCAAATGCACAAAATACTGAAAGCGATGATTGGGCCATTGTGCTTGACGGATACAAAAAATTATTTGAAGCAGAAAAAGAACCGAGAAGTGTTGACTTGTTTTTCGGGGATATTGTAGCAACAGGAACTTCATTGCAGCATGGTTTAATTAATTTTCTTTCAGAAATGAAGCAAAGGGGTTACACATTAAACTCACTTAATTTTTTTAGTATCGGTGTCAACAAAACAGAGGAAATTATTGCTGAACTATTTGGAAAAGAAGAATTTAATGATGTGTTTGCTGCTAATCTCAGGGCAAATGTTTTATATATGGAAGGAAGATTCGGTTTAGCCAAAAAAACATCGCCTGTGAAAATAAAAATTCCAGATACTGATTTCCTTACTTATCATGAAGATGCGCTAACAACACCTGAATTTGTGCGAGAATTATTGACGAGGCCAGAGTATGTTCTTGAATCTTGTGTAATTTATGACGGCGGAAAAAGAAGAAGCGCATTCAGAGGCCATTTAAAAGAGGTTGCTGAATCATGGGAGCAGCTAAAAAAACTTGCACAAGGTGGGTTTGCTCTCCAAGATGCAATTAATGAGCGCTATCCTTTAGGCAATGTTTCAACAGTCCAAGAATGGCGTGAGATTCATTCAGCATGGAAGGAGATTGAAGACAGTATAATTCAAGACTTGATAAAACAAAAAGATTTCTTGTTTGCAGGATGTCCGAACACATCAAAAGCGTTAGAAGAATTGTGCGAAAGAAGAATAAGAGAAATAAATGCAAAAACAGGTGGTGTTTCAAGCGTGGTTGAAATAACTGGTAAAAAACATGAACCTGCTTCAGATGCAATAACTCCTTCTGCAGCAACTTCCACTGGAACAACATCTAATGCAACAGTTTTTACTACAGCACAGACTGAACCATTAAAGATTGTCTCTAAACCAACGCATCATCTTGGTATGACAACTGAATTTATTGAGAACAATGAGCCAACAACTATTCTTATAAGTGGAGAGCCTGACAGAACTAACAGGCTGTACAGGATGCTGGATATAATGACCAGGCACGTAAAGACAGGAAGAGGCCTGCCGATAGGCAAAGGTTATCTTATCAGAATCATTGACGGAAAAGAGTACAAAATCCCTATTGCAGTTGCAACATCAGGAATGGGTTTTGGAAGCACAGAAATTACAACTATGGAAATAGTTGATACTTACATAAATGCCAAAAATGCATTCAAAAATTTGTTTGCTCAAATTGAAAGAAGTGCGAAAGCCAATCCCGGAATGCCATTGAACTTAATTAGAATAGGAACATGCGGTTCGCACAATAAAAAAGTTTATGGCGGTGATTTAATTGTTGCAACTGAAACCTACTGTCCGTTTGGAAGTGTGAGTGATTTAATTGAAACTCCGCATGATACCGCTGCCAACCATCTAAGGCTTGGTGCTCTGCTGATACTTGAAAATCTTGTTGACTGTGTTTTAGAATTAAATAGTACTGGCGCTGCAACCAGCGTAAGAAGCAGGATAAGAAGCATATTCCATAATTCTCCTCTTGATAATGCATATAACAAATTTGCAGCACATACTGCAGATTTGATTAAATATTTTTCAGACAGTTTAGATTATAAATTATCAGAGGCAGAAATAGTTAAATCTTATTTGTGTGATTCTGAAATAAGAAATTGTATACTAACCGCTGTCGAAAGGCTTGGATTTGACGAAGACAAATTTCATGTTGGCCCTGTTTTCTCAAAAACAACATTATTTAGTGAGGCTTATCAGGCATTTCAAATAGAGCCAGAGGGAGTCAGAAAGAAAAGACTGATTACCAGAGGCAAGGTTATGCATGATACTGTTTATGGCTCAGAAATGGAGATTGCACTGATGTCTGCTGTTGCTCATCTTGCAAAACTTAAGGGATATGATGTAAGAGTTGGCGGTATAATGGCAGTTGTCAACAATCCAAGAGATCCATCACGTTCAGAAAATCCTTTATTTGCAGATACAATGACTATTTCAATGGCAGTTGACAGGGCAATCTTGCTTGGATTAGAAGGTGCTGTGGAAGTCTATAAGCAGCAGTATTTGAATAGATGAATTTATTTGTTTTATTAACTTTCTTTGTATTTGTTTAGCTAAAATTCTGTTTCTTATTATCTTTTCTGGTCCATAGCGAGTTATTTGCTCACAGCACGTATGTGTAGTGGCGGACTTTAATTTTTGGATTAATTTTGTTAAAGTCCGCGAATAGCTAACGAACTGAAACTATTGATCAATATTGTTCAGTTCGTTCAATATAACAAACACAACAAGTTATTACTGAAAGTTACTGTGTTTGTTATATATAGTAAGTGACACGATTTATATAAAACCTTAAGGTCACTTACTATAGGACGCAGTCCACCGTCACATGAAACTGTTTGAAAGCTTGAAAGTCTGAAAGCTCGAATGTACGCTATATAGGCAGCACTTTCAAGCTGTCAAGCTTTCTAACTTTCAAACATTTTTCGTAAGACGGGTGGCTTCGCCCAGGAACTAAAAAAAAACAAATTTCAAAACAAAGAAAAGATTACTACTTTTTCAATGTTCTTCGCATTACACATACATATTGCCTGTTTTGCATATATCCTTCAATTATGTTTTTAACTGCTTCTGTTGTCAGCTTTATGAAATTTCCATCTCCTTTTCCACTCATGTATGGACACCTATACAATTCACCATCAAAGTCAACTGTTGCAGATGAGCCAGCACCCATTTGACATTGGCCATTCACAACAGTGCTATGCCTTAAATGAAAATTATTATACTCAATAGTTAATTTTTCCAATTGTGTTTGAATATCTGCATTTGGATGCGGCTCAAAATTGGTATTTGATACAAAGTAAATCCCATTGAGATTTGCAGCTTCTTTTAATGCTCTTATTTTTGTCTGATCACTTAAATCTTTTACAGACACAACATAATTCATTCCAATTCTTGTTGTTATATCTGTTTTATCTGCTCTATCCTTAATTTGACCTTCCGTGCTTAGATAAGTATCAATTAATCTTCTTAAATTAGCTGCAATCTCCGCTTTATTTTGTAATGGTTTGTTTGGTGAAGGATATTCTTTTCCTGAGAAGAAATCAGCGTCAATAAACTGATTGCCATAAAGGCTAATCATTACATTAACCCTGTGCTCTGCCAGAAATTTGCATGTAGCTTCATCAAGATTATTGCCCGCAGTAAAAACATATGCTTGGATTCCTTTTGTATACGCATATCTTATCTTTTCTAATGTTTCTTCTTTTAGTCGCGGCTCAAATGGATCTCCCCTGCCATTAATTGTTATAAACCTCGTTCCATAATTATCTGCAAAGAAATCAATAATATTTTTTATCTGTTCTAATGTTAACCTATTTTTTGAAATTATGCCTTGTGTAACACATCCTTTGCAAGATTGTTCCAATGTTCCATCTGGTTGTTCAACCATTTCAGCTCTTTTTTCGCAGTAATTTGCTGCAGGCAGATTTAAAATGGTAATTGTATTGTCTAACATTCCCATTTCAGCAAGTTCTTCCAATCTTTTTGTTATTTCAAGCTTTTTCTCATTAGATTTTATGTGCATAATTATTTCACCTTATGTTTATTTTATTGTTCATTTGTTTTAGATGTTTTTACTTGAGATTTCAATTTTACTTTACTTTTCTGTTTATTATCTTTCTCTGTTTTTACTATTGTGTAGTTACTTCACTCTTAAGTATATAAAGCTTTTTACGATTATTTTTTACAAAATCGTTAAATTTATATATAAAAAGCCATTTTATACTAAATGGATGGTTATTACGTTAGATGCAAAAGACAGAAAGATATTGTACGAATTAGATATTAATTCAAGGCATTCTAATTCAGAGATAGCGAAAAAAGTAGGCCTTTCAAAGCAGGTTGTTGGTTTTAGGATAAAGCGATTAATTCAAGAAGGGATTATTTCTTCGTTTTACACTGTTATTGATATTTCTAAGTTAGGGTTTACTATTCATAAAAACTTTTTGAGGCTGCAGAATTTAACTAAAGAAAAAGAGAATGAGCTTATTACATTCTTAAAAACTAATCAAAATGTTGTTTGGGTGGTAAGCTGTGACGGTAAGTATGACCTTGCCTTTGGAACATGGGCAACTGACATGGCTTATCTTGACAAAACCCTAAACGAGCTAAATAAACTGTTTGGAGAATATATTTCAGAAAGGCAGATTGCAACAATTATCAGAGGCGAATATTTTGTTCGTGATTATCTTATCAGTAAAACAAAACCAAGTGCTTTCAGAACATCTTTTTTCGGCGCTGTTCCTGCTCCTGTTAAAATGGATGCAAAAGACTGGAAGATTTTAATGGAGCTGGCAAACAATTCAAGGATAACTTCTGTTGATATGGGTGAAATCGTGGGTATCAGCGCTGATGCTGTTGCTGAAAGAATCAAGAAATTAGAAAAATCAGGTGTAATCAGGCATTATAATTTTGTACCAAATGAGTCAGCCTATCCATATATACATTATAAAGTCCTTATCGGCCTGAAAAATCTTACTGAAGATAGAGATAAATCATTAATAGAATATTGCCGTGTTAATCCCAACATAATTTACATTGTAAAAGCATTAGGGCCATGGGAATTTGAAATAGACATGGAAGTAGAAACAGCTGAAAAATTCAGGGAAATAATGATGAACATTAAAACAAAGTTTAATGATATACTTAAAGATTATTCAGCTTTGCAGATTTACCAAGTGCATAAGTATAATTTTTGTCCAAGTAAGAAAATTGAAGGCAATTAAACTTTCTTTTTTCTTAAGCAAAAGAATTGAGCAAAACTTCACAATATTTATATAACCAACATATTATATATTACCAACGGTGGGACAGCGCTATGAGCGATATTATACGATTCGGCGTCTCGATCGGCGAACGGCTTC
>JACQSP010000030.1 GCA_016205905.1 Candidatus Woesearchaeota archaeon | reverse complement strand
TACGAAAATTTAGTGCGTTTACTATACTTTCAAGCTGTCAAGCTTTCTAACTTTCAAACGCTTTTCATAAGACGTTTGGCTGCGCCCAGGAACTAAAAAAATACAATTATACCATGAGAGAACAAAACATTGTGAAGGTTTATCAAATACACTAATAAAATTTAAACAGGTGAAACCAATATGAATTCATTAACAGCAGTATCTCCTATTGACGGTAGGTATCACAAAGCAACACAACATTTGCAGGATTATTTCAGCGAATTTGCATTATTCAAGTATAGAATCTTTGCAGAAATAAAATATTTAGAGTTTCTTAGTGAAAAAGGGATTGTAAGAAAATTCACTGGGACAGAAAAGGCATCTCTTGAAAGTATTATTGATTCTTTTTCTTTAGAAGAATGCACTGCAATAAAAGAAATTGAAAGGCAGATAAATCACGACATGAAAGCAGTTGAATATTATCTAAGGGCAAAGCTTATAGATACTTCTCTAAAAGATGTCGTTGAATTTATACATTTTGGCCTCACAAGTGAAGATATAAATAACATTGCGTATGCAATGATGATAAAGGATTATAGAACAAGAACAGCGATACCGCATGTTTTGGATAAGATAAAATATTTATCTGACCAATACGCATCAATACCTATGGTTTCAAGAACACATGGACAACCTGCCTCGCCAACAACATTAGGCAAAGAGTTTGCAGTGTTTGCCTCAAGATTGGATATTCAACTGAAACAATTACAAGAAATTAAAATAAGAGCAAAGCTTAATGGCGCAACAGGAACTTATGCTTCATTTAAAGTTGCATACCCTGAAGTAGATTGGATAAGTTTCTCAAAAGAAGTTGTTGCCAGCCTTGGCTTTGAGCCAAATTTAGTCACAACACAAATAGAGCCGCACGACTGGATGGCAGAGATATTTCATTGCATGATGAGAGCAAATAACATTCTGCTGGATTTCTCAAAAGATATGTGGACATATATCTCAATGGATTATCTTAAGCAGAAAGCAGTTACAGGAGAAGTAGGATCGTCAACAATGCCGCACAAGGTTAATCCTATTGATTTTGAAAATGCAGAAGGTAATTTAGGAATGGCAAATGCAATATTTGAGCATCTTGCTTCAAAACTGCCAATTTCACGTCTGCAAAGGGATTTAAGCGACAGCACAGCATTAAGAAACATTGGCGTTGGATTTGCATACAGTGAGATTGCATACAGCTCTTTGTTAAAAGGTTTGGGAAAGATTGAAGTCAACAGAGAGAAAATTAAAGCTGATTTAAGCGAAAGATGGGAATTACTTGCCGAACCATATCAACAAGTATTCAGAAGATACGGCGTAGTAAATGCTTATGATTTACTGAAAGATTTAACAAGAGGCAAAGGCGTGACAAAAGAAGATTTGCATGGGCTTCTTGACAGAGTTAATATACCCAACGATGCAAAACAACGATTGAAAGAGCTTACACCAGAAATATATATTGGTGAAGCGGGAAGATTAGCGAAGATGTGAGTAGATAAAATAATATTTAGAATAATATAGTACCCCAACTTGATTTTTCGGTGTATTCTATAGTAAGTAACCTAAATTATTGGTAGGATAGACAAAGTTAGTTATAAATAATGTGTCTCCTTTATAAAAATCTAAAATCCACCTAACTTTGACACACCACCAAAAATATGTGAAAAGAGTATAAATAGCATAATTTCTAACAAAATATATAAAACAATCAAAGAACTCTATAGAATATGACCATTGCATTATTCATTGGAAGATTCCAGCCGTTTCATATTGGGCATTTTAATGTGATTAAGAAAATATTAGAAGCGCATGATTCAGTAATTATAGTTATTGGCTCAACACAAGAAAAAGAAACATCTATTAATCCATTCTCAGCAGATGAACGGAGAAAGATGATAGAGCTGGCATTAAAAGAAGATAAAATAACCAAATATAAGATTGTTTATGTTTCTGATATTCATAATAACAAAGAGTGGGTTTCACACTTGGAAAGATATGTTGAGCCATACGGAAAGTTTGATATTGTTTATACTGGCTCTGAACTGACAAAGAAACTATTCAAAGAAGCAGGATATAAAGTTCATTGGATAAATGAAAGAATCAATGGTGTAAGCGCATCTGAAATAAGATTAAGGATTGCAAAGAAGATGGTATGGGAGCACATGGTGCCAGCTTCTGTTTCTAAATACATTAGGTCTATTAATAGCGATGAAAGAATAAGAAGATTGAGTGAAGAGTAAAGGATTGAAAAAAGATAGAAGATTAGAAAAAAGTATTTATCTCTGCATACTCTACCATTCAAAGTTTAGAAGACAAAACCTAATTCAAACTATATTTTTCTTCTCATAAAAGTATTTATATAACAAAATAACACAATGTGTATGGAATTTTGGCAATATCTTTTAATATTACTCGTCTGTTTTCTTGGCATAATTTCAGGATTCTTTATTTCATTAATTGCCCCTGAAGAATTGAGAAAAGGCAAAACTTACTTTGAATGGCTTGCAAGAATTATTGTTTTTTTGATAGTATTATTTTTTATTTTAATGCAGGAAAGATTAACTGTTTTTGTCGCAGTATTCATGATAATTATAATAGCGATAATTATAATATCAAAAGCCTATTTAGATTATTTGTATTCTTTGTCCAGCATAATAATATTCACAATCAGCAATAATCAGAAAAGCTTAATAATAGAATCTTCGCTGGTATTTATCTTAGGAATTATAACAGCGTCATTATTTATGATAAGATTTGAGAAAAATGAAGTAGTACAAGGTCCAAAATTAAGGATTTTTTTTCAGTTGACAGCAAGATACATTTTATTTGTGGTTATAGGTGTTTTATTTTTTGTGTTTGGATGATTGATTAATAATATTCATACCATACATTTTAATCAAATTATTGATATCTATATTTTTTATTAAATATTATAAGATTTCTACTTCCTGTGTTTGGCCAATAATAATTTATACTCATCAATTAATTTTTTGTTTAACACATCCTTATCCAGAATAATCTTTGCGTCTATTACTATGCCGCCGGTTTCATCGATGCCAAATGGATTAATATCTATCTCACTAATATCTGGGAAATCCATAATAAGCTGCGAAAATTTGCACAGTATGAACTCTAATTCAGCCATGTTCACTCCTTTTTGCCCTCGGTATCCTTTAAGCAGCACAGATATCTTTGTTTCTTCAATTAAATTTTTTGCATTTGTCATATCTAAAGGAAGCAGGCCGATATTAATATCCTTATAGACTTCCACAGCTGTTCCGCCAAAACCAAAAATAATTACTGGTCCGAAAATAGAATCTTTCTTTGAGCCGATAATCAGTTCGTATTTCTTTGATATCATGGGTTCAATAAGAACACCTTCTATCCTCGCATTTGGCATATACCTCTTTGCGGATTTAATAATGTCTGCAAAAGCTGAGTTCACTTCTTCTGGGCTCTTCAGATTGAGTTTCACCCCGCCGGCTTCTGTCTTATGGATGATATCAGGAGAAACAATTTTCATGACAACAGGAAATCCAAGGCTTGAGGCAAGTTTAACTGCTTTTTCTGAATTATCTGCTATATAAATGTTAAACATTGAATTCATTGCTTTTCCTGCAGTTAGGATTATTTTTTTTGTAATTCCTGCTTTTGCAGTTTTTAATTTTATAATTTTTCCCTTCGCAGTTTTTAATTTTATAAGATTTGTTTTTGAATTCAATAATACTGTATTTAAAGAAACAGGAATTTCGTAATTAGCCAGAAATTGTTTTGCCTCTGGTTCTGTCATAATATTTCTGTTTTCTTTCACTAACTTTTGTATTATCATTTTATTTTTTTCTTTATTTGGTGTGAAGGAATGTGGCAAAGGAATCTGCTCTTTTTTTTCCTGTTTGGTGCAGTTATAAACATTGATAAAACAATTAACTGCTTTTTCAGGGAAGTCATACACAGGTATCCTCGCTTTTCTTAAAATAGCTCTGCCTGTTTCAACATCATCCTCGCCCATCCATGCTGCTAATATTGGTTTGGTTTGGAGATTAATAGATTTAGTTGAAAAGTTAGTTGGTTTGTTTGAAAGATTATTCTCTGATATGCAACTTATTGAAACAATCTCTTTTGCAATCTCTTCTGAATCAGTTACTGCCTGATGTGTTAATATTATTAAAATACCGTCGACATTTTTATCTTTTATACATTCCTCAACTGCTCTTTTGTACATTAATGCATCTGCATCACCCAATAAATCAAGAGGATTGGACTTGCTCCACGCTGGAGATAATACTTGATTCAGTCTTTGAATAGTTTCATCAGATAATTTGGCAAGCACACCTTTGTTAGCCAACCTATTATTAGCAACTAAATAATCTGTTGCAATAACACCAGGACCGCCAGCGTTTGTAATTATTGCAAGCTTGTTTCCGGCAGGCTTTGGCTGTTTAGACAGGACTTCAGCCATGTCAAACAGTTCGCCTATAGTATCCACTCTCAAAATATTAGATTCTTTGAAAGCAGCGCTAAACACTTCATCATCGCCAGTAAGGCTTCCTGTGTGGGACTTTGCTGCTTTTGAGCCTTCTGAGCTTTTTCCTGCCTTAAGAACAACAATTGGCTTCTTTTTCGTCAATGCACCTGCGGATTTAAGGAATTCATGTGCATGGTCTAACGATTCCATATAAATTATAATACTTTCTGTTTCTTTATCGTCAGAAAAATAATCCAAGAGGTCATTAAAACCAACATCTATCATTGAACCGATTGAAACAAAATAACTAAAGCCGACATTATGATTAAGCGCCCAATCCAGAATTGCAGTTCCAAGCGCGCCGCTTTGAGAAATAAAAGCTATCTTTCCAGGCACTGCCATCTGGTTTGCAAAAGTTGCATTGAGTTTTAGAGAAGGATGTATGAAACCCATGCAATTTGGTCCTATTATTCTCATGTCATATTTTTTTGCAGTTTTCAGTATTTGTTCTGACATTAATTCGCCTTCCTTTCCTGCTTCCTTAAAACCGGCAGAGATAATGACAACACCATGTATCCCTGCTTTGCCGCATTCCTCAACAAGTGTAGGAACAGTTTGGGCAGGAGTGGCAATTATTGCTAAATCAATCTTTTTCTTTACGTCGAGAACAGAAGCATAAGCCTTAATGCCAAATATCTTTTTTTTTGTTAGGTTTATAGGATATGTTTTTCCTTTAAATCCGCCCTTTACTAAATTTTCCATAAAGGCATAACCAACGTGGCCTTTTTTGTTAGTAGCACCGATAAGTGCAATAGAAGTTGGGTTAAAGATAATGCCTAATTTTTTCATTATTAAACCTCTTTTTGTTTGTCAGCTGTGTTTTCTTGAGTATTAATATTATTAAGTTTTTCTTTGTTATTAATATTCTCTGGTTTTTCTTGTTTTTCTTGATTGGCAGCAGTATTTTCAGATTTTTCGTTTATTAATTTATCTAATTTGTTTGTAAATTTCACTTTTTTCATTACAAGTGTGCTGAATTTTATTTCAAGATCATTCCTCTGCTCATCTAAGTTGAGTTTTAGCTTGTTTTTTTCAATATTATTTATCTCGTCAATTACATGTTTGCACTTGCCCAAAAGGTGTTCGTGTTTATATTGCAGGTCATTAAAATCCTGATTTACATTATTGCTTAATATCTGGCTGTCTATGTCTTTCTTTCTTGTTCTCAATGTTTTGTATTTATTCAGAAAATCTTCAAAATATCTTCTGTGAAGTTTGTCTATCGACTGCAATGGCTTATCCTTTTGCGTATCCTTAAGTTCAAGTTTGTTAGAGATGATATTTGTCTTTAATTGCTCAAGTATTGAAAGAATTTCTAATTTGTCATCATTTAACAGCGCAAGCAAAGGATCATTTGAATATTGCTCCACAAGTTTCTCGTTCAATGCTAATCTGCTTTGTTTTTTCAATGGCCTGAGCAGCAGGGAAAAGTCAGCTCCTAGTTCTGCTTCCAAGCGCTTTATTTCTTCCATTACACCTGCTTTATCTTCAGAAAGTTTTCTGTAGCTGAGATAAGCATCGCTCTTTTTAAGAGCAGCCATTTTAAGTTCAACCTTTTCTCTATAAATTCTGTATTCTTCAAGCTCACCCTTTTTCTTAGTTATCTCTTCTGATAATTTATTAAACGCTTCTTGTCTTTCCCTGAAATCTTTGATATTTTTTTGCAGCTCATCAAGAGTATATATTGGTGAAGTAGTGATAATTTCCCTCATTTCTTTTACCTGTTCGTCAACTTTCTTAAGCCTTTTTGCGACTAACCCAGATTCTTCACCAAAAAATTCCTGAAGGACATAATAACTTCTGAGTGTTTGATTATTTAATTCTAGAATTTGGGCTTCAAACTCTTTGCAAAACTTCTTGCCTGAGAAAAATCCTTTGTTTGTTAAATCAAGTGCTTCGGCAAACTTAGTAATCTTGTCAATATAGGTGGTTCTATTGCCTTCCATGATTTGTTTTGCTCTGAGAATGATATTTTCATTTCTAAGCGTGGCATTCTTAAGGTTTTCCAGCTCATGCTTTAATTCAGTGACATCTTCGCTTATTTGAGCGTATATTGAATTAATCTCTTTGTCAATATCTTCGATAATGTCAGAAGTGTGTTTATTTAGCCAGTCTTCTATCTTGTCTATTTCAATAGGTTCTATTTCCTCTATTTTCTCTGGCTTTTTAAAGAATTGTTTGATAAATTCAAGCATAAGAAAATATAATAATTAAGTGATATAAATAATTAATGATATGACTTTTACGATTAAATTGTTTTGAAGAGCAGGATTATTGTCAAAAAGAATAGATTTTTAAATAAATACCCTCACCCAGTAGTAATATGATGATACGAAGAAGATTGTTTGGACGAAGAATATTTGCTAAACTTTCCGCTAAAGCATTGAGATTATTATATTTGTCACCTGTTTTTTTAGGTTGTGGGAGTGCAGCTACAGAAGAGAATAATATCTATGAGCCGATTAAACTTGATGCAGATTCTTCTTATTCTTATGATGGTTATGAAAAGGATATTCAGGAAAAAGACAATATTCAAGAAGAAGATGATATAAAAGGTCATGATAATTATTTGTATGAAACTGATGCTTTAAATGATATTTGTAATGGAAAAGTTTACTATAAGGATAATGATAATGATGGATATGGTATTCATACTGATTTTGTCATGATTTGCGAAGGGCTTGATATTCCATTCAGCTATGTTCTCGAAAAGAAATTAGGTTGGGACTGCAATGATAAAAATACAGATGTATATCCTGCTGCGCCTGAAACATGCGATAATTTAGACAATGATTGCAATGAGGTTGTAGACGATGTTCCTTCTTCAATCTGTTACACAAGCAATGAATTTGGTTCTTGTTCTGGAAAAATGTCATGTTCTGGATTAGAGATGGTTTGTGACGCAAAAACTCCTGCTAAAGAGGACTGTAACAAAAAAGATGATAATTGTAATGGACAAACAGATGAGGATTTAACACAAAAATGTTATACTGATTGTGGCGAAGGATTAGAATATTGCATTAATGGAACTTGGCAAGACTGCGATGCAACATTGTCTTCTCCTGAAATCTGCGATAGTATTGACAATGACTGCAATAAGCTTGTTGATGACGGATTGACACAACCTTGTTACACTGACTGTGGAGAAGGTTTAGAGTATTGTATTGAAGGAGTATGGCAAGGATGCACTGCTACTCAACCAGAAACAGAAATTTGTGACGGGAAAGATAATAATTGCAATAAATCAATTGATGAAAATCTAACCCAGACATGCTCAACTATTTGCGGAAGCGGTTTAGAATATTGCGTTAACACCACATGGCAGAATTGTGATGCTCCTCTTCCTAAACCAGAAACATGCAATGGTATAGACGATGATTGCAATGGACAAACAGACGAAGGTGTTCAACTAATTTACTATCAAGATAAAGATGAAGATGGATATGGTAATGCAAATAAAACAGAAAAAGCCTGCTCAAAACCAGAAGGATATGCAACTGTTCCTTTTGACTGTGATGATAATAATCCAAAAGTATATGTTTTTAATCAGGAAATATGCAATAGTGTAGATGATAATTGTGATGGACAGACTGATGAATATCTAACTCAGCCATGCTCAACTATTTGTGGAAGCGGTTTAGAATATTGTGTTAACAGTACTTGGCAGGATTGTGATGCTCCTCTTCCTAAACCAGAAACATGTAATGGTATAGACGATAATTGCGATACTCAGACAGATGAAGATTTAGGCACTACAACGTGCGGTTTAGGAGAATGTGAACATACTATTGATAATTGTATAAATGGAACCATTCAAGTTTGTGATTCTTTGGAAGGCGCTATTCAAGAGGAATGCGATGGAATAGATAATAATTGTGATGGTATTACAGATGAAGAGGATATTTGTAATCCTTTGGATGATTTGGTATTACATCTTAAGTTTGATGAATCTCAAGAATGGATTAATGCTAACCCTAAAAAAGTAGAAGACTTTTCACCTTACCAAAATGATGGCGCTAACAGCGGGATGGCTCATATAGACGGAAAAATTGGTCAAGGAATTTTCTCAGAAAAATGTTATGACATTGATGTTCAGCATATAGATGCAATGGACTTCTCAGGCGGTTTCACAATAGAAGCATGGGTATATCCTACTAATGACCCTGATTCTCCTCAGTCAACTATTTTACATAAAGCAGATATTTTTGCACATGGCATAAGCTTTTTTTATGATAAGGTCAAACCACAACATTTTGCTTGTGGAGCTTCAAGTTCATCATATGGATTATCACAATTTACCACAAATGAATTTCCTTTAAACCAATGGTATCATGTTGCCTGCACTTTTGATGGAAAAGGTATAAAATTATTTGTAAATGGCGAGGAAGTTCCATCTTATATGGATGAAGGAAAACTGCCGCCAGAAGGACAAACTTTTGATCCTACTTCTTCAAGCAAGATACGCATAGGACATCAGCTATATCAAGATGGAAGATGCTTTTATGGAAAGTTAGATGAAATAAAAGTGTGGAAAAAGCCACTTGAAAAAGAAAAACTAGGGTATTATGTGGATAAATGAGTAACAATACTAAACTATCTACAAAATACTACTGAATATTCTGTGAACCAATCTCCATGTGTTTTCTCGATTATTATTGCTTAAAAATGGGATAGAACCAAAAACTTTATATATGAACTAATAGTTCTTATATATGAACTTATAGTTCCAATGTATAAACTCATGGTTAAAACTGAAAATGACAGCATTAACTTCAAAAGAAAATGAGGCATTATTGAAGTTATTTAAAGACTTTAATAATGATTATAATGCCAACTCAATCTCAAAGCAAATAGGCACAACTCCAAGGGGAGCTTTAAAAATCCTAAAAAACCTGCATAAACAAGGGCTTTTAACAGCCAAGCAAATGGGAAAGGCAACATTTTACAAAGTAAATTTAAAAGATTACTATGCTGCCAGAATAATTGAAACATTGCTGATTAATGAAGCGAGAGAAAATGCTTCCAGATGGTTATCTGAGTTCGAAGATTTATTTAAAGATTTAGAAATTGCAATTATCTTTGGATCTATTATTAGGCAACCCAAAACAGCAAATGATATTGATTTATTGCTTATTTTTAGACAGAAAAATATAAAAAATGTAAAACATTTTATTAGCGAGAAGAATAAAATCTTGCTTAAACCAATCCATCCAATCATGCAATCCCGCCAAGATATCATGAACAATTTAAATAAGAAAGATCCTGTAATATTAAATGCTTTGAGAAGAGGATATGTTCTGCATGGCTATGATAAGTTAATTGGGGTGATAAAGTGTGTCACAAGCTTCCAATAAATTAAAATGGTGTCTGAATAAAGCAAAGAAAGAATTAGAAGAGACTGGTCTGCACAGAGGTTTAATTAAAGGCAATCCTGATAAAGATGTAGCAGAGAAACATATTGCAAAAGCAGAGCATAATCTAAATGCAGCGTTATATCTTGATGAAGGTGGTTATTCAGACTGGTCAACAAGTGCTTTCTTCTATTGCTTATATCATTGTTTCTTAGCAATCCTCAGAAAATATGGTTATGAATCAAGGAATCAGGAATGCACTTTGGCAGTTATTGAATTGTTGATAGAAGAAGGAACCATAGCTATTGACCACAAATTTCTTGATGCATTAAAAATTACAAAAATTAAAGAAGTGGATCATAGTGTTATTAAAATTCGAGAGGATTTTCAGTATGGTGTAGAAATTGCATTTAAAGAAAGAAACGAGTTTGACGAATTGACAAAGATGTGCAAAGAATTGATTGATATAACAAGAGAGATAATACATGAGAAATAATGCGTGAAACGCCTCCGAAATAACTTCAAAATGAGCAAAAATAACATCAAAAAAAAACTTGAAAACAGTTATAGAATAATGCTTAATGAGTATATGGTCATCAAGGCTGGTGGCCAGTTACTCAAAAAGGCAAGCTTGTTCCTGAGTATTGTGGCGGTCCAAAAAATATTAATGGCAAAATTGATGAAAAGCAGCAATTAGAAGTCATATTTGGCGCGATTCTCACGCAGAATAGCTATTTTAATTAGTTTTTTTGATTTCAAATATTGCGGTTTTGCTTAGGTTTTAATATCAAACCAAAACTTTTATATATTAGTGATAATACCATGTGATATTATAAACAATATCAATAAAAATGCTAATAAATACACAATTAAAAATTTTAACCCATCTAATAGACAACAAGGAGCAGCTTGTCGGTATAAGAGAATTATCCAAAAAGATAGGTGTTGTTTATTATCTTGTGCAGCAAAATGTTCATAAGTTAAAAGGAAAAAACATTCTTACTATAAAAAAAGCCGGAAAAACAAGTGTGGTTCAAATAAGTCCCTTGATAAATATAAAATATCTTGTCAAGGCAGAAGAATATAAAAAAGAGGTATTTTTGGCAAGAAATCCAAAAATAAGGGTAATCATTAATGACATTATAAAAGAATCAAAAACAAAATTCTTTTCACTTGTTATATTTGGCTCATATGCAAAAGGTGCACAAAGAAAAAATTCAGATTTAGATATATTGGTGATTATGCCCAATAAAAAAGATATCAATACCATGGAAAAGACAATTAATAACATTAAGCACATATCACCTGTTCCAATTCACGATATTATTGTAGATGAAAAGTCATTTAATGAAATGAAAAACATGGATGAACTAAATGTTGCAACAGAAGTGATTAAGCGTCATGTTGTAATATATGGTGCTGAAATATTTTGCAGGTTACAATGAATGAAGATAAAAAGTTTGAAGAGCAAATAAGAAATGCTAATCAAATAATAACTGAACTTATTTCAAATAAAGATATTAGAACGTCTATTGATGATACTGATAAAATAAGACTTGTAACTTTTTATAAGAAACAAGCAAAGTTATCCCTAACAGCTGCTGAAATTTTTCTGAATATATCTCTACTAAAAAGGAATTCAAAGAGGTTCATTCAGTAAACGAAGATTATGAATGTTTTTTATGGGTCATAAACACAGCGTATTATTCTATGTTTTATGCAATCCATATGATTTTAGCACATAAATGTGTAAGAATTAAATCAGTCTTAGGCATTCATAAAATAACTGCACAAGCATTTCTGTATTTTTGTGTTAAGAACAATTATATTGCAAAAGAATTGTACAAACAATTTATTGAAATTCAAAAAGAAGCAAGTGAATTATTGAATTTTGATGACTTTAAAGAAAAAGCAAAGTATTTATCTAAAGATTTTTTAAATGAATATGATAAAATATCAAGATTTACGTATGAAACAACAGAAGATATAAAACAGATATATGCAGTAACAAGTTTAAAGAGGGCAAAAGAGTTCTTTAATGAGCTAAAACAAGTGGTAGAAAAATGAAGCATAAACTAACCAAAATCTACCAAACCCTGCTAAAAAACTACGGTCAACAAGGCTGGTGGCCCATAACTTTAGATGGTAAACTTAAGCCAGAGTATCATTCAAATGATTATTCTTATCCAAAAACAGAACATCAGCAGTTAGAGATTATTTTTGGGGCAATTCTCACGCAGAATAGCTGTTTTAATTAGCTTTTTTGAAGAATATTTATATATAAGAATAGCAAATAATATACTTAATGATAAAAGCAATAACATTTGATCTTGACAATACATTAATAGATTTCATCAACTTTAAGAAGAAAGCAACAGCTGCTGCAATAGATGCAATGATAAAAGCTGGGTTTAAAGGAAATAGGAAAAAATTTAGGAAAGAGCTGTTTGACTTTTATCTTTCTCATGGCATTGAGAGCGACGACGTTTTTTCAAAGTTTCTGAAAAATTATAATAATTATAGCGAAAGAATACTTGCTGCTGGTATAAATTCCTATTTGAAGACAAAATATAGCTTGTTAAAACCTTATCCAAAAGTTAAATCAACATTGAAGGAATTAAAGAAAAAAGGTATAATGCTCGCAATAGTAACTGATGCACCAAGATTAAAAGCTTACATGAGATTAGATGAGATGGGGATTGCTGGCATATTTGATGTTGTTGTTGGCAAAGAAGATACCCTAAGGCAAAAACCTTCAACACTTCCATTCAGAAAAGCTCTGAAACTATTGAAAGTAGATTCCTCAGAGGCAATGCATGTAGGAGACTGGCCTGAAAGGGATATATTAGGAGCAAAAAGAGTTGGAATGAAAACTTGTTTTGCAAGATATGGTTATCTTGGGCAGGGGAAGGTTGTTTGGGCGGATTATAAGATTAAGAGATTTGAGGAATTGATGGGGGTTGTAAAATGGAGGAAGTATTTAAAAAAGCATTAATTTTTGTAGAATTAAATAAAAAAAAGCTATCCAACAAAGAAATAGCTGAATTATGTAAAACAGGAGAACCAATGGTTTCTGATTATCTGAAGGTAATTCGAGAAATGAACAAAAAAAAAGTGCATTTGACCGCAAAAAATTTTTATTTTTATTTTAAAAAAATGAGACAAAAAGATTTGCTTTTTTGTTCCTGTTTTAAATAAAAAATAGCAAAGAAAATGAAACCAAGAATCCACAACGGAGTCAATGAAAGATCTCAAAAAAATGGCTGAAACCGAAAAAAAGATTTTGGGCTTATCAACAATCGAATTTGCATTTATATGCATACTTATCATTATACTTTATGATGTTTATACTAATCAAAGAGCTATTGCAGTAGCATTCCTTCCAATTATTTTGGCAATAAGATGGATTTATGTTTTAATCATAACAAAGAACTTTAGTTTAGCATGGAAAAGTGTTGTTGACCTCTCGAAAGCACCAGCAAATATATTCAGAATAATACTTAGAATGCCACCCGAATAAGAGGGAAGGGGAAATATATAATGGTTGTGATGTTAAGAACAGATTAAAAATTAGTTAGGTGAAAAAAATGGGGGAATTTGAGAGTGCAAAAAGACAATTTGATAAATATAGAGAAAGGGTAGATAATCAATCCAATAGTGAAAAGGAAGTTAAAGAGAAAGATACTATCACAAAATTTATTTTTCCATTCTTAGAATTATTAGGTTGGGATTCTTTGACATGGGACGTAGAGCAAGATTATAAATATGTTGACGTTGCTCTTAAAATAGGCGATAAACATAAAATCTTTGTTGAAGCAAAACCCTTTAGACACGAATTGCATGAAGGAAATATAAAACAGATAGTAGATTATGCTCTTAAGCACAGAGTTCGATGGTGTATCCTAACAAATGGTAGGCAAATATTAGCATTTGATATTAAATACAAACAGAAATATGGAGATCTTTTCTTTAAAATTGACTTTTCATTATCAACAGACGAAGAATTCAAGATATTATGGTTATTATCAAAAACAAGTGTTTCAACAAATAGATTAGATAATGTAAAAGAAAAATTCAACAAAAAAATTAGGAAGTACAAAACACCTGAAAAGTATATAACAAAAAATAAAATCATCTTAAATATAATTGATAATAAAAAATATCTTGACGGGAAATCTAGTTGGAGAAAGAATGAATTGTTTGAATTTCTTGATGAAACAAGTCCGACACAGAGTATCTTTTTAGAAATACTATCCTCAAGAAAAGGAGATGTTAAAAGTGGAGTATTAAGAAAGAAAATGTCAAGTAAATTAGGTGAGAAAAACTTTAAGGGTAATTTAACTGGAGCATTAAAAGCAAAAACAGACAAGATAAAAAAAGAATATCTCTATAATTTCTACGAAAAAAGTAACAGTTATATATTAGAAAATAAATACAGAGATTTAATCAAGGAATATTTTTCCCGACCACCAAGGCAGAAAAAAGGGGAAAGAAAGAATATAAACGGGTGGTCATCTGATGAAATTAAGAATTATTTAAATCTATTAAAAGAATGGAGCCATGATTCATATGCATATTACGAAGTTTTATTAAAAAGTAAGAAACGTTTATCAAGGAAAGAGCTAGTTGATAAAATGAAAATAAGAACTAATAATTCCCATTTTATTAGTAAGAGTATCGCAGGAATACTATCAGGAATCACTCGAAAGACTATACAAAGAGGGAAGGAAAGATTAGACAAAGTATCAGATGATAATACTTTCTTTGAAATAAACAAAAAGTATGAAAAAAAGCTCAAGAAATACTTTAACTTAAAATAACATTCATAACACAACCAATTAGTAAATGACATAAATAATAGGGCATAAAGATTATAATGCAATATTAAGTAATTGCCATAAAACTAATGTCATCTACTAAATGGTGATAAAACAATAAGACTAACTGTGAGGCAATTGCCAAATTCAGTTGCTATATAAAGACAACTCTTTTTGAACTTGTTTTATTCTTATTTTAGATAATAATTTGAATTGTTCAAGAATAAATGCAAAACAAATTATTGTTTCAACAGTT